>JAJPJZ010000138.1 GCA_021323935.1 Terriglobia bacterium
AAAACCTGGTGCCGAAGAAGGGACTCGCTTCATTCGGCCCAGAACTCCTTTGAGAGTCAACACTAAACACCTGATCTTAAAATCACTTAGGCAGTGGCCCCAAAAAATTTCCCAGTGCTACCTGGAATTCCTTACCCCTCATTCTTACCTCAAACGGGTAGCCGTCGGGTAGCCGCAGGAGGCGCTCCAACGCCGCGTTGCTAAAGCGCAAGCGCAGTTTTGAATGATTTGGCGGATTCCGACACTTTCCCTTTTCCGCTGCGAATCACGCCGTCAATGGACCAGTGCTCGCTTTTCTTCCCTTTGATATTGCTGAGTTCTGGGTTCTTCTTCATTGCATTTTGAATGAGGAACGATTCAACCTTTGCGATTGCCTTCTTGTTGACCTTGCCCTTGGTGCGCTGTAAGACGACGAGGAAAAGGACAGGCGTACCCTTCCCGGAATTCAAAAGGGCTGGCCCGTAGTGGCAAGATATTTTGTGGGAAGCAAAGCACTCCTGCTTGAAACTCTTCGTAGCCCGCCCGACGTATATGGGCCGAAACCCCTTTCCGGCGCGCATTGCGAACACATAGCAGCCACACTCGTGAGCGAACTTCTCCGTTACTGCCGTCGTCAGCCAAAAGTCCGGACAGCCAGTCTGAATCCACTTGCGCTTCACCTTCTTATCTAGCGGCACCTTGAACGGTCCACGAACGCGAAACGAGGCTGGCATCGCGATCTCCTTCTGAAAATGAGGTTGGCACGATTATGTTCCCGATGCTGCCCAGCGCCAATTGCTTTCTTGAAGGTTGAAGGGACTTGATAATCTCCCGCATGGTGCCAACGCGCGGTAGGTGCCGTATAGATTAACGAAAAACCTGGTGCCGAAGAAGGGACTCGAACCCCCACGCCCTTGCGGGCACATGGACCTGAACCATGCGCGTCTGCCAGTTCCGCCACTTCGGCAAGTGAGCCCGCAACTGACGTATCGGTCGCGGTTACGGAAGGAACTACGTCCTGATTTTAAGCGAAGCAGAGCGCAACGGTCAAAATCGGAACGCCAGGGCGTCGTCGACCTGACGCTTCGACGTTCCGATTTATCTCGTGCGCGGCGGCGGCTACGCGGCCGTCGCTGTTGCGCCATCGCGCATTACGGCACCGCGACGCTAGTGTTTGCCATAAAACTGGTCCCGCCGCTGGTCCAGGCTTTCACGTCGAGCCGGTGCGTGCCCGGCGCGAGCGACAGGTTGGTGCTGATTGCCGCGCCGCTCACTGAGTACTTGAGCGCGTAATCGACGTAAACCTGCATGGTAGTGACGTTGTATTGCGAGCTGGCGGCCGCCGCGACGTAAACCGGCGAGCCGCTCGAGGAACCGGCCTGCGGAGCGCAGATCGTGACGGTGTTCAGCGCCGTGCTGGAGCAAGCGCCGGAAGAGCCGCCGCTGCCCGAGGACGAACCCGAAGACGAACTCCCTGAAGTCCCGCCCGATGTTCCTGCCGAGCCGCCGCCGGCTGCTGCGCCAACCGAGAGCGCGACGGCCTTCTTGTAAACCGCGCCGGTCGAGTCCCACGCCTGGACCACCACGTTGTGGGTTCCAGCGCTCATGGGGAGTGAAGTGCTCAGCGAAGCTGCGTGCACAAAATACACGCTGGTGTTGTTGTCGTAGATCCGCATGGCAGTAATGGCCGCCGAACCTGACGACTTGGCTGCCGCCGTCACTGTTACGGGTGAACCGACGGCCGAGCCGGAAGCAGGCGCGCAGATGGTGACGCCGGCAGAAGCCGCCGTACACGCGCCTGAAGATGCAGTTGACCCGCTGCCGGAACCGGTGCCCGAGCCGCTGCCGCTGCCCGAGCCTGTGCCGCTGGTTGAACCGGACCCGCTTCCCGAACTGCTCGATGGGCCGAAGAACTCAGCCATGTTGTTGGCCGTGGCCGCAGCGCCGGGAAAGCTGGTCAGGCCGAGCGCCTCACCAATTAAGCGCAGCGTGTTCTGGTGCTGATACAAGGACGTGGATGTGTAGCCGCTTTTGCCCTGCGGGCTCAGGACCACCATCGGAATGTGGCCGCCGCCGTAGGCAGTATCGTTGGAATAGCCTTCATCGAAAACAACGATGATGAGGCCGTTGTTCTGAAACACCGGGCTTGCCAGCACCGGCCCGATGTTGGCCTGCAACCAGGCATCGGCCTGCTGCGGAGTGCCGTCGTGCGCATCATCCTGCAAATCAGGAACGATGAAGCTGAACTGCGGCAGCGTATTGTTGGCCAGGTCGTTTGAGAACTGCGTAATCGGAACCAGGTTCAATTTTTCGGTTGCGCTGTTCTGCACGTCGGTGAAGTAAGCGAAAGGATTGTGGTGCACGACGTAAGCGCCGGTGTCTCCGCCGGTGTAACCAACCGAGGGCAGGCCCTCAGCATAAGATTTCCAGGTAATGCCGGCGCCGATGAAGTGGCGCACGATGTTGTCAGCCGAAACCGGGAAGTTTGACGGCGTCATGCCGTCGTTGTTGGTCAGCACCTGGCCCGTGGTGAGTTCCATGTAGTTGCCGATTGAAGGATGGGTGTTGGCGTAATACTGGGTCGCCAGGCCATACTTTTGGGCCAGGCTGTTGAGGTACGGCATCGAAGAGCTGCCGATCACGCCAGAGTAGCTGTGATTTTCTTCCAGGATGAGGAAGACGTGGTCGGCCCGCGGAACGCTTTGCGCGGCGGCAGACATGGAAACCATTGCCGCCAGCACACCGGAAAATAAATTGCGAAACCCGTTGGTCAAACTGCCTCCTGTTGGGGTTCCCGGGGTAGAGGCAGCTTAGAAATCCTTGCGCTCGGAAAGAATCCAGAGCTGACCGCAGGGCGACTGACAAACGCACCTTAGAGGATGGGGTTAAGTGGGTTTCACCTTAGATGGATTAAGGCGAATCGCCGAACCAGATCGGCTGGACGGCACGATGGACCGCCGGCGCCGCTGATATAGTGCCGCCGTGCCTCTCCAGGAACGCCAGTTGATTGCGCGCATCAGGCGCAACGCGCGCGGCAACCGCAACCGAGCCGTGGCCAACGCGATCGGCGACGATTGCGCCATCCTGCGCTTTTCGGGCGGTGCCGAAATCCTGCTCACCACCGATTTCAGCATTGAAGGCACGCACTTCCGCCGGGAGTGGCATGCGCCCGACTCTGCCGGACATCGCTGCCTGGCGCGAGGCCTGAGCGATATTGCCGCCATGGGCGGCGAACCGGCGGCTGCGTTCCTGTCGCTGGCCATGCCTGCGGACCTGCCGCAGAAGTGGGCGGATGGATTTATTTCGGGCCTGCTGCGGCTGGCGAAAAAACACAAAGTCGAACTGGCGGGTGGCGACATCTCGGTTGCGCCGCTCATCTGTGCCGATATCGTCGTCGTGGGGCACGCGCCGCGCGGGAGCGCCATTTCGCGCTCCGGCGCAAAGCCGGGGCACAGCATTTACGTCACCGGCGAGCTGGGCCAGGCGGCCGCCGTGCTCGCCTCACTGCGCGCGGATAAGAAAATTTCGCCACGCTCGGCGCCCGGCCGGCGCCACTTCTATCCTGAGCCTCGCGTCGAGGTCGGCCAACACCTGCGCCGGCACAAGCTGGCAAGCGCGATGATCGATATCAGTGACGGCCTTTCCACTGACCTGAGCCACATTTGCCAAGAAAGCGGCGTGGCCGCACTGATTGCCGAGCACAGCATTCCGCGGCCGAGCGGATGGGAAGCAGGCTCGAGCAGCCTGCACTTCGCGCTGCATGGCGGCGATGACTACGAACTGCTGTTCACCGCGCCCAGTTCTGCAGAAATTCCGCGCAAGATTGCGGGCGTCACGATCACGCCAATCGGGCAAATCACCGATGGCAAGCGCGGCGAGATTTTCTTGACTGACAGCCACGGTCAACGGAAGAAGCTGACGCCGGGCGGATGGCAGGTATTCTGAGCTGAAACTAACGGCCCGCAGCGGCCCGCGTTGCAATAGCCGAGCACGCGCCAGCGACGCGACCGCGTGCCGGCTGCTTACGCGCCTGATCCGCGCACCGCGCGCAGATCGATACCTAGCTGCTGGCACTTCTTGTAGAGGTGGCTGCGCTCGAGCCCGAGCGCCTTGGCGGTTTTGGTGATGTGATAGCGCTGGCGCTTGAGCTCGCCCAGCACAGTTTGCTTTTCAAAATTTTCCACGCGGCTGGCCAGAGAGCCCGCGGCTGAGGCGGCTTCCCCGCCCGGACTGCTGCCGGTGGCAGGCAGCGCCGCCTGCACGGCGGCGAAATCGACAACCTCCGTCTGCGACATCAGCATGGCGCGCTCCACTACGTTGCGCAGCTCGCGAATGTTGCCCGCCCAATCATAGAGCTCCAGGCGAACCAGCGCGTCAGGCGAGAAGCTCATCGCCTTCCAGCCATTCTGCGCGGCAACCATGCGCGCAAAATGCTCCACCAGAGCGCGAATGTCGTCGCGCCGTTCACGCAGCGGCGGCAGCAGCAAGGGGAAGACGTAAACGCGGTGAAACAGGTCCTGGCGAAATTTGCTTTCTTCAACCATCCTGGCCAGGTCGCGGTGCGTGGCCACGATCACGCGCACGTTTACCGCCACTGGCTTGGTGCCGCCCACCCGCTCCACTTCGTTCTGCTCGAGGACGCGCAGCAGCTTGGCCTGCATGTTGAGCGGCATGTCGCCGATTTCGTCAAGAAACAGCGTGCCGCGGTCGGCCTGCTCAAACTTGCCGATATGGCGTCCCGCCGCGCCGGTGAAAGCGCCTTTTTCGTGCCCGAACAATTCCGATTCAATCAGCTCGGCAGGCACGGCGGCGCAGTTCAGCGTCACAAAGGCGGCGTTGCGGCGCGCGCTGCGCTCATGCAGCGTGCGGGCCACCAGCTCTTTGCCGGTACCGGTTTCACCCAGGATGCACACCCGCGATTCGGTGGGGGCCACGCGCTCGATTTGCGCCATGATGCGCCGCATGGCTTCGCTCGATCCCACGATTTGCGGCTGCTGCAGGCGGCTGCGCAGGTCGCTGTTTTCCTGCTCCAGGCGTCGCAGCTTCAGCGCGTTTTCAACCGTGAGCAGTAATTTTTCAGTGGAGAGCGGCTTCTCCAGGAAATCGAGCGCGCCGAGCCGCGTGGCACGCACCGCCATCTCAATGTGCGCCTGGCCTGACATCATCACGACCGGCGCCGCGACCTCCTGCGCCTTGAGCTGCTCGAGCAGCCACAGGCCATCGCGCCCGGGCATCACGACATCAGAAAACACCAGGTCGAAAGCTTCTGACGTGGCAAGCTGCAGGCCTTTCTGCGCGCTCTCAGCCACTGCGGCGTCGTAGCCGGCCATGCGGAAGGCGCGGGAGAGCGAAGCCAGCGTGCTGGGCTCATCGTCAACGATGAGGATGCGGGCCTTCATCGGCATATCGGCTCACCACAGGGTACACGCACGCGTTAGCCCGGTTCACTCGCGATTTTTTCGGTGTGCCCCGCTTCCAAACCCGCGCTCCCGGCGGGCGCCGCGCGGTTGGCGGCCGGCAGCTCAATGCGAAACGTGGTTCCGCGCCCCGCGCCGCTTTGCACTGAAATTCTGCCGCCATGGTCGCTCACTACCGATTGCACAATGGCAAGCCCCAGCCCGGTTCCGTGCTGCTTGGTGGTGTAGTAGGGCGTGAACAGGCGCTCGCATTCTTCCGGAGTCATGCCGGCGCCGCTGTCTTCCACTTCAATCGCGGCGCAGGCTGCGTCCGCGCGCGTGCTCACCCTGAGGCTGCCGCCCTGCGGCATCGCGTCAATCGCGTTCAGCAAAAGATTCGCCAGCGCACGATGCAGCAGCGCAGGGTCGGCTTCGACCACGGGCGCGGATGGGTCAAGCTGCAGGCTGACCTCGATGGGCGGCTGGTGCGCCTCGAGTTGCGCCTGGTGCGACTTTACCGCCTGGCTGACGACCTCATTGAGCGGCACCGGCTCAAGCTGCGGCCGCGGCATTTTTGAAAAATCGCTGAAGCGCCCAATGATGGTGCGCAGGTTGGCCAGCTCGGTCGCAAGCGTTGCCGTGCTCTCGCGAAAGACTTCATCGAACTCAGCCGGCGTAAGCCGGCGCGCGCGCACCAGGTTTTCAACCGTGATCTGCAAAGGAAACAGCGGATTCTTCAGCTCGTGCGCCAGGCGCCGTGCCAGTTCGCGCCAGGCGGCCACGCGCTCAGCCTGCACCAGGCGGTCGCGCTGGTTCACCAGCTCCGCCGTCATGCCATTAAAGGTTTGCGCAAGCTGGCCGAGTTCGTCGCCTGAATTTACGCTGACGCGCGAATTCCAATCGCCCGCGGCCACGCGCCGCGCGCCGGCTACAAGCTCGGCCACCGGCTGAGTGACCCGGGTTGCAATCCAGCCGCTGATCAGGATGGCCAGCAGAATTCCAAGCCCCGCGACCAGCAGGGCGATTGACCGGATGTGCTGCTCGGTGCGCAGCAGTTCGGCGCGCGAAGTAAAAATCGTGAGCACCGAGAGCACTTCACCCGCCGGCCCTTTCAGCGGCACGACGTGCGCAGTTTGCGAAAGCGGGGGCGCATCACGCAGCACCACGGTTTCTTCACCGCTGCGTGCTGCAGCCGCAACCTGGCGGGCCGCCTCGCCGCTGAACAACTGCGAAACCTCGCCCGGCGACCACAGGTTCACGCGGGTTTCATCCGGTACGGCGAGCGAGTTGAGGAAGGCGACATCCAGCCGCACTCCACCGGCGACGTAAACCGGCTGCTCACCGCCCGGGATGGTGCGCACCGCGAAGATGGCGAGCGCCGAGCCGTTCGGCAACTCCTGCTTGCGCAACGAAGCGCCTGCCGTTGAAAGCTTCGGCAGCAGGCTTGCCCATTCATCTATATAGCCAAAACGCGCCGGGAACTCAGCCGAAGAGACGATTGCGCCTTGGGCGGTGATGAAGTCGAGGAAATCGAGAGCATGGGTTGAGGCGAGTTGGCCAGCCTCATTCAGGTACGCCCCCGCCTCGGCATGGCCAAGATCGAGCGCGATGCGCCGGGCGGGCTCGGATTCGGCGACGGCGCTGACACGACGGGCAACGTCTTCGCCATTGCGATCGAATTCGCGGCGGAACTGCGCCGCAATGGCCTGGCTGCGCTCCTGCTCCTGGCGCTGGAAGGCGCCGCGCGCAACCGCGGCAACCGCCAGCGACACCGCCAGCGTGGTGATCACAACTGTGCCCACCAGCACGAGCAGCAGCTTGTTGCGAAAGCTCATCGCCGCGGCGCTCCTTGGGCCGGCGGCTCAAGCCAGACATCCCCAAGGCGCCACTGGCCGTCCTGCCGGTCGCTCCAGTTTTTTACCCGCAGGCTCAGCGCCCAGGTGCGCGCGAGGTGCGCAATGGGAACAACCCAGAAGCCGCGCAACAGATCACGCTCGGCGCGGAATGCGGCGTCGAGCGAGTCATCGCGCAGCTCCGGCAACGGCTCGCGCACGGCAGCCGCCAGGTTAGCCAGCGCGGCCTCCGGGTCGGCAGAGCCTAAGGGCAGCAATGCAAGCTGGGCGTCAGAATGCTGAACGTCGCTGGTGAGCTGGACGTTGAAGCCCACGTCGCGGAGGTTGAGTGCCACGCGTTCCGCAATCAGGCGCAGTTGCGGGTCAGCGGAGGCAACCGCCAGCGAGAGCGCCTGTGCCTGGAACTGGCGCTTCAACTGGCGCGCGCGGGCGGGATCGTGAACTTCGGCCAGCAGCGGCGCGTAGCCTGAAATCCAGTTGGGCAGCAGCGAAGTTGCCGCTTCCGCGCGGCCCTGCAGCAGAATGCCGGCGATAGCGGCGCGATCGATCGCGAGTGCCGCGGCTTCGCGCAGGCGCGCATCGCCCGCGCTTGAAGCGCCGTGAGAAAACAGCAGCGCCACCAGGCTCTCAGGCGCCGAACTCACCAGCCGCGCGCCGGCGCTGCGCTCGTTGTCCGCAATCTCCACCACGTCAGCACGGCCCAGTTGCAGCGCCAGCGCCTGATCGCGAAAATCCTGCCCCATTGCGACCTCGATGGAATCAAGATACGGCCGCCCGGCCCAGCAGCGTTCGAAGGCGGTGAATACCGCGCGCTTCCCCGGCTCGAATTCACTGAGCACAAACGGGCCGGTTCCCTGCAGCTTGCCCGAACTGTCGCGGCGGGCGACGGCGAACAGCGGCGACGTCATCTCTGCTGCCAGCGCGGGTTCCGGCGAAGCGCACTGAAATACGACCGAATCGCCAACGGCCGTAGTTCTGCAACCGCTGATGGAATCGGCGAAGTTGGCGGCCACAAGCTCAGGCGTGAGTGCCTGGCCATCATGGAAAATCACATTGCGGCGCAGCCAGAATTGCCATCGATTGAAGGTCGCATCGCTTGACCATGCGCGCGCCAGGCCAGGCTGCACTGCGCCGTCGTCGGCTTCAGTCACCAGCGTGTCAAAGACCAGCGCGGTGAGCCGCTCAGCATCGCTGCCTGCGGCGGCGCCAGGTTCGATGCTGGCGAACGCCTCGTGCATCGCAACTGCGAGCGTGCCTCCGTAGCGAGGGCGAGTCGAGCCGAAAGTGGCCACGCACACGCCGGCGATGCTAAAGCAGGCAAGAAGCCGTAACGCGGTAAGCCTCATAGCTCCCTGTCTTTGAGTTTTGTGAAACCACGGTCGCAGCCGTCATGTCGGGCGAGCTCCACAGCGCCAGCACGGGCCCGGCGAACTCGACCGGATCAGACGCGGCAACTGCACGCTGGCCGTGGATTTCGAAGGCACGCACCGCGTCACGCTCGGTGTAGTCCCCCGCCATCGTGGCCAAAATGTGAGAGCCATTGCAGCCGCCGGCAGCGGCCGAGGCGTTGTAGAGCAGCGCGACTTCGCTGCCCCAGCCGGGAGCGTCAACCGGCAGCGCGCCGGAAGGCCCATCGCGCATGACGCCTTCACTGGTGGTGAAGACGACGTGCGGCTCGGTGCGGCTCTGCCAGAAAAATGCAGCCGAATAAAACTTGACCAGGAATTCTGAAAAGTCGCCGTTGCCGCGCGCGAAGTAATTCCGCGCGGAATTGTAGAGCGCGCTCTGCAGCGAGATTGGCCAGGGATCGTCAGAGTCGCGGCAGCCGATTGCAAGCGGCGCAAGTGACGCGCTGCTGCATACCATTCCCGGCAGGTAGGCGTCGAATGAATCGGCCCGCACCGCCAGGCGGCCGCGAAGATCGCGCGGCATGGCATGATGCGCCGCGATTTCCGCCGACGCAATCGATTGCCAGCCGTTCGGCGTGCGCCCGTAGGCCGTGATGCGGTCGGCGCCCAGGACCACCAGCGTCGCGGGCGTGAGGAATTGAGCGTCCAGAATCGGCGCGTCCTGCCGAAGCAGGAAGGTGCGCGCCAGCGTAACGGCGTTGGCGGCGGCCTGAGGCGCGCTCGGCGCCGCCGTTGCGATTGCCGCCGCCGGCTCACCGCTGCTCTGGTTGACTACGGCCGCCAGCACGAAGGCGCGCGCGTTTTGTGAAACGACAATCCTTGCGCTGTACGCCGCACCGGCAGGCGCGCTTGGAGCAGCGCCCGCGGAGCGCAACCGGCCCACGATCAGGCGCTGCACTTCGGCGAATTCTTCCGCGGAAATGGAAGAGGAATTTTCAATCTGCAGGCTGACCGGCACTGCGCCGGTGATGGCCACGATTTTGCGCGCCAGTTGCTCGGCGGCCGGCGGCCAATCTGCCGATTGCTCCAGAAACTCAGGATTCATGCTGCTGATGGCCTGCGCGGGTGCCTTGCGCGGCAGCGCGGCGATCAGCAGCAACACCAGCGCCAGCAGCATTGCCAGCTTGATTCGTCTGGCTGTCATCGGGTCGCGGGCCCCGAGCGGCTTCGATTTGCCTTGCCCGGAGCTTTCGCCGCGCGAATTATAGCGTGCCGCCATCACTCGCCCTGTTGCCGGAAAAGCCGCCCCACCGGCACTTCAACGCCCGCCTCCCGGCTGCTTTACCGGTTCAAACCCGGCAGAACCCACCGCAGTCGCGGCCACTGCTTGTTCGCTCCGCCTGAAAAACAGCCGGAAAATAGCGCCGAAGATCAACTCTTCGATCAGCAGCGCCACCGAGAGTGAAAACACCAGGCCGGCCGCCATGACTGAAGTTGCAATAATGCTCGACATAAGCCTGCCATCCTTCCGCTCAATCCACTTAATTCGCTCCCGAGCCGGCTGCGCCGGGCGCCCCCGCCGCCTCGGCCGTGCCTGGCGTGTTCTGGCCGCCGAAGACGGCCGCAATTTGCTCATCGCGCTCGGCTCGAATGCTGACCACATCGCCGGGCCGCACCAGGCTGAACAACTGCTCGAGATCGGCGCGCCGCATCCGGATGCAGCCATGCGAAGCTGCCTTGCCGATGGAGCGCGGCTGGTTGGTGCCGTGAATGCCGAATCCTCTTTTGCTGAGACCGATCCAGCGCGTGCCCAGCGGATTCTGCGGGCCTGCCGGAATGACCACGCCGGGGTGGTAATAGGTAGGCGCGACCACGCGGCTCACAATGGTGAACTCGCCGCTCGGGCTGGGCGTGCTTTGCTTGCCCACCGCCACCGGAAACGTATGCGTTACCTGGCCGCCTTCAACCACGGCCAGTTTTCGATCGGGAATGCTGACCAGGATGACGACATCGCGGGCCGCGGCCCGGCCGGGCGCCTCAGCCGGGGCCGGGTTCTGCTGCGCTTCGGCGGCCTCAATTGCGATCATCACCGCGATAGCCGCCATGGCCACCTTTGCTGCCGCCCGCTCCAGCGCTGCCCTCATCTTCGTCATTGCCGGTCGCCTCACGGCGATCGAAAGAGCAGTCGCAGAGCCAAAACTATTTGCTTGGAAATAAAGGGCTTATGCTGGATTAATTCGGCCGCTTCGTGGGATGGACGCCACGTCCGTGTCATGGCTGACACGTCAGGCCGAGCGGCAAGCCCTGCCGACGCCGAGATTTGTGCGGCAGCTCACCCGATTGCATCCAATGAACTTCAATGCCAGAGCGGTACGTTTGCATTCACGCGCACTTCTACCAGCCGCCGCGCGACAATCCGTGGCTTGAAACGGTTGAGCTGCAGGATTCTGCCTACCCTTATCACGATTGGAATGAGCGCATCACGGCTGAGTGTTATGCGCCCAACGGTGCAGCGCGCCTGCTGAATCCCACCGGCCAGATCACCCGCATCATCAACAACTACAGCCAGATTAGTTTCAACTTCGGTCCCACGCTGCTTTCCTGGCTCGAGCAAAATGCGCCGCGGGTGTATGCCGCCGTGCTTGAGGCTGACAGCTTAAGCAGGCAGCGATTTTCAGGGCATGGCTCGGCGCTGGCGCAGGTTTACAACCACGTCATCATGCCGCTGGCCAACCGCCGCGACAAGCACACCCAGGTGGCGTGGGGCATCCGCGACTTCCGGTGGCGCTTCGGGCGCGAGCCGGAAGGAATGTGGCTGGCCGAAACCGCGGTGGACGTGGAGACGCTTGAAATCCTGGCGGAGCACGGCATCAAGTTCACCATCCTGGCGCCGCACCAGGCCTTGCGCGTGAAGCCGCTTGAAGGAGCCAGGCGCGAGTGGCGCGACGTAAGCGGCGCGCAAATCGATCCCACCGTGGCCTACGTGCAACGCCTGCCATCCGGCCG
>JAJPJZ010000142.1 GCA_021323935.1 Terriglobia bacterium
ATCGGCACCACCATCACGCCCTGGATGCAGTTCTACCTGCAGGCTTCCGTGGTCGAGAAGGGAATTACCCGCCGCGAATACTCGCTCAGCCGCTGGGACGTCATCGTGGGCTGCGTCTTCACTGACATCATCGCGTTTTTCATCGTCGCCGCCTGCGCCGCCACCCTCTACACCTCCGGCAATCGCGGCATCACCGATGCTGCCCAGGCCGCCGTCGCGCTCCGCCCGCTCGCCGGCCGCTTCGCGTTCTTGCTGTTTGCCATCGGCATCGTCAACGCCTCACTGCTCTCGGCCGCCATCTTGCCGCTGGCCACCGCCTATAACATCTGCGAAGGCATGGGCTTTGAATCCGGCGTCAATCGCCGCTTTTCTGAGGCGCCGGTCTTCTACTGGCTCTACACCATCCTGATCGTCCTGGGCGCAGGCTTAGTGCTCATCCCCGGCCTGCCCCTGATTAAAGTCATCCTTTATTCGCAGGTCGCCAATGGCATCCTGCTGCCGCTGGTCCTCACCTTCATGCTGCTGCTCGTCAACCGCCCCGAACTCATGGGCGAGCTCAAGAATCGCCGCTTCACCAACATCATTGCCTGGGCCACCAGCGTAATCATGGTCCTGCTGACCGGCGCATGGCTGTGGACGAGCTTCGCCCAATCGTAAGCAGCTCAACCAATTAGCTCCCGCCCGCGGCGGTAACCTGGCCAGGTACATGGCCTTGTGGCCATCGGCCTTGCGGCATCTGTCATTCTGCCGCCATGAGCGCAAACTTCCTTCATGGCAAACTTTCCCTCGCCCCACCGGCAAAACCGCGCACCGCGCATTCAGCTTCCTATTCCGCAGGCCGCCTCGTTCGCCATTGAAGGCCGCAAGGTCCAGGCCCGCCTGCTCAAACTTTCACTTACCGGCGGGCTGGCTCGCCTCGACGGAAACTTCGCGGCCGATACCTTGGCCCACCTGGCCTTCAACACGCCCTCCGGAACCGTTCGCGGACTGGTGGCGTTCCTGCCGCCCAATTGCAAGGTCGATCGCAACGCGCAGCCTTTCCGCTTTGTCGCGCTAGAAGACGTGGACCACGCGCGCCTCAGCGCTTCGCTTGAAGTCATGCGTGCGCATGCGGTGCTGCGCAGCCTGATCTAACTCCGGGACGCCTCGCGCTGTGTTACAACCAACGGCATGGCGCGAGCGCCCAGTTTCTGCGGAGTAGTTCTGGCGGCCGGCGCTTCTACGCGCATGGGCCGCGATAAAGCGCTGCTGCCCTGGCCGCCGCTTTCGCCCGGCGCCCCTGCGCCCGCCGGCTCGCAAACCTTTCTCACCGCGCAAATTGACCTGCTCAAGCGCTCTACCGATCTGGTCATCGTCGTCGCCGGCGCCAACGCTCGCCGCCTTGAGCCGCTGGTGTATGCCGCCGGCGCATTTCTCGCCGTCAACCCTCACCCTGAGCTTGGCCAGTTTTCTTCGCTGCGCGTCGGCGTTCAGGAAGTCCTGAGCCGCGGCCGCGATGCCGCGCTCATCACCCTGGTCGATCGCCCTCCGGTCGTGCCTGCCACCGCGCAGCAGTTGCGCCAGGCGTTCCTTGAGCAGATCAGCCGCGGCATGTGGGCGGTAGTTCCCGAGTACAACGGCCGCCATGGCCATCCCGTGATCGTGGGGCGCGAAATGATCACGGCATTTCTGGCCGCGCCGGCAACCGCGACCGCGCGCGACGTGGAGCACGCCAACCAAAACCATATCGCCTATGTGCAGGTGGAAGATGCGCGCATCGCGCTGAACGTCGATACGCCTGAGGATTATGAGCGGCTTGGCCGCGAAGGCGCCTCGCCCGCGCGCTGATCGCCAATCCGCGCCAGCAGCGCCCTGGCCGCATCCATGGCCAGGTAGCTGGCGTGCATTGATTCGTTCGGCAGCCCGCCCAGCGCTTCTACGATCTCGTCGCGCCCCAGCGCGCGCGCCTGGGCCAGGCTGCGCCCGGTCAGCAGCTCCGTCAGCACTGAAGCCGCCGCAATCGATGCGGTGCAGCCTCGCGCCAGGAACCGCACTTCACGGATGTGGTCGTCTTCTACCTTGGCGAAGACGCGCAGCAGGTCGCCGCACCCAGGGTTCTGCGCTTCGGCTTCGGCGTCGGCGCCGGGCAGTTCGCCCGCATTGCGCGGGCGCTGGAAGTGATCGAGCACGCGGTCAGAGTACATTCAGTGCCCGAGCGACTCGCCTGCTTCGTGCGCTTCCACGTGCTGCGTCGCCAGGTATTGCTGCACCGACGCCGGCAGCTTGTTGGCGTTGGCCAGCAGCAGCGACACCTGCCAGGACTGGCTGTCTGACAAGTGATGCTTAAACTGAGGCATGCCAGTTAACCTTATCCCGTTGACGACCTTCCAGTAGGTTTCCGCGACCGGATCGTCGGTGACGCCGGTTCCCTTGAGGAGCTGGGGGGCGCGGGGGAACTCGGCGCTGCCCATCTCGGAATCTTCCTGGGGCAGGCCGTGGCAGACGGCGCAGTGCTCGGCATAGACGTGCGCGCCGGCGAGGAAGTTTTCTTCATTGGCCTGCACCGGCGGCGGCGTCTTGGGCATTTCCTTTTCCACGCGGGCGTGCAGGGCTTTTTGCGCCAACTTACGCTCAAACGGCATGGCTTGCGCGTCAACCGCGACCGGCGCGGCGCCGGTGCTGAAGTAGAAGTACACCGCGCCGGCGACGACCAGAAGCGCGACAATGAAACCGATCACGAAACTTCTCATCTTGCTCCTTAGGACTGGGTGCGTGGGACCGGCTGCTCCGAGCGGACTCACATCCGTGCGCGCGTGCGGCGCCGAAGCAGCGTAGAACAAAACAGTATAATCACCCGCAGAGAAGCCATGGCGCGCCTGTTGAAATTCGCGAACGGGGTGTTTCGCCCGTTGCAGCTCGAATCGGTGTTCCTGTTCGTGACTTCCACGTGCAACTCGCTTTGCCGCACCTGCTTTTACTGGGAAGAGCTGAACAGCAATCGCGACCTGACCTTCGAGCAGCTTGAAAGCATCAGCGCCACGGCGCCGCAATTCCACAAGCTGTGGATTTCAGGCGGCGAGCCGTTCCTGCGCAAGGAGCTGGCCGAAATCATCGAGCTGTTTTACCGCAACAACCGGGTGCGGCACGTCAACCTTCCGACCAACGGCCTGTTGCCGCAAAAAGTTGAAAGCGTCATTGATCAGGTGCTGCTGCGCTGCCCGGAGCTGACGATTGACCTGAATTTTTCGCTCGATGGCCTGGCCAATACCCACGACGCTATTCGCGGCGTTCCCAACAACTTTGAGAAGACGCTTGCCACCATGGATTTCGCAGCGGAAAAGTGGCGCGGCGTGCGCAGGCTTCGCCGCAATGTGGTGACCTGCATCACGGGCGAGAACTATGCCGAACTGGTCGAGCTGGCGCGAACCATTGCGGCTGAAACCCATAGCGACGGCCACTATTTTGAGGTGATCCGGGGAGAGCCGATGGATGCGGCGCTGAAGCGACTGACCACGGCCGAGCTGAAGGTGCTGCACCGGCGGCTGATACCGTTCCACGAGCATTACGCGCGCAAGCTGTTCGCGCACCTGGGGCAGCCGGCGCGCTCGCTGGCAACGGCGTATTACCTGGGCGTGGTGAAGTTCCACTTTGACCTGCACGAGCAGAACTTCGAGGGGCCCCAGGCGTGGCCGATGGCCTGCACGGCGGGTTCGACGACGGTGGTGATTGATCACGACGGCCACTTCCGCGCCTGCGAGATGCGCGGCAAGCTGGGGCGGCTGCAGGAGTTTGATTTTGACCTGGGCGCGGCGCTCGGTTCGGCGCAGATGCGGCAGGAGATTGCCGCCATCCCGGAGGCGAACTGCTGGTGCACGCACTCCTGCTGGATTTATACGTCGCGGAAGTTCAGCCCGCGCGTGATGCTGTTCCACATTCCCTGGGCTTACCTGAAGCATCGCTGGAGCGCGCTGGCAGGCATGAGCGCATCGGAGCTGGCGCCATTCCTGGTCAGCGACGCACCCGCCAGCCTGCAGGCGGGCGCACCGAACCAGCCGGCAGCGCACAGTGTTCCGCGGTGATGCCGCTGCCTGAAGCAGCCAAAGACGGCGCGTGGTTCCCGCAGCGCATCGTGTCCCTGCAGCCGAGCGTGACGGTGGTGCTGGAGCGACTTGGCGTGCTCGACCGGCTGGTGGCGTGCACAAAATACTGCGCCGCGATCTGCCCGCAGGTGGCCGGCCGCAACCTTATCGTGCACGATTCCTGGAGCTCGAGGACCAGCGAGATCCTGGCCGCCAGGCCTGACCTGGTGATTGCTTCGGTGCCCTACCGGGAAGAATCGCTCAAGGAAATTTTGAAGTCTTCAGTGCCGGTGCTGACGCTGGCGCCCAAATCGCTGCGCGATATTTATGGCGACATCGCGCTGATCGCGGGCGCAGCCGGCGTGGCAGAACGCGCCCCGGCGGTGATTGAAGCTATGCAGGCGGAGATCGAGAGCGTGCGCCGCCGCACCGAAGGCCTGCCGCGGCCGCGGGTGTTTGCCG
>JAJPJZ010000393.1 GCA_021323935.1 Terriglobia bacterium
GAACAACTCCGCGCCCGCCCCAATCCACACCGCCAGCGCCGCTGCAAAACCGGCAAGCGCGCCTCCGGCCGTTACGCCGCCCATCGCAAACGCCACGGCAGCAAAGCCGGCGCACACTGCAATGGCGATCACGCGATGCCCGAGCAGCGGCCCGCGCAGCGCGCCGAGGGCTACCAGCAGCAACACTGCAATTCCGCTGCTCACATAACCGCGCAGCCCTGCTCGCGGATGGGCGCTGTTGGCTTCCTGTGGCGGCATAGACCTTAGTTGCGCGCATCGTATCAAACAGGCGCGTGGCTCTGGCGCGCCCCGCACGAGGACACTTATGCCTGCATCCGTTTGGACCGGTTACCTGACCTTCGGCCTCATCTCCATGCCCGTGCGCCTGTTCTCCGGCGCCCGCGGATCGCGCATCTCGTTCCACATGCTGCACCGCGATGACCATGCCCGCGTCAAGCAGCAGCTCGTCTGCTCCGAAGAAGAGAAGCCCATTGCCCGCGACGAAATCGTGAAAGGCTACGAGTACCGCAAAGGTGAGTACGTAATCATCGAGCCCGACGAGATCAAGAAGATCGAACCGAAGACCGCCAAGGCCATGGAGATCCTGGAATTCGTGAAGGCTGAGGAGGTTGATCCGATTTACTTTGAGTCCTCGTATTACCTGATGCCTGAAGAAGCCGGCAAGCGTCCGTATGCGCTGCTGGCCAAGGCGCTGGAAGAGACGGAATATTACGCCATCGCCAAGCTCACGATGCACAATCGCGAGTACACCGTGATCCTGCGGCCCGACCAGGGCGGCCTGATGCTGCACACCATGTACTACGAAAATGAAGTGCGGCGCATTGAGAACTTCGGCAAGACCGACATCGACGTGAAAGAGGCCGAAGTCAAAGTGGCGCACCAGCTCATCGAGGCGCTGGCTGCGGATTTCGAACCCAAAAAGTATTACGACACCTTCGAAGAAAATTTGAAGAAGATGATCCAGGCGCGCCTTGAAGGCAAAGAGGTTGAAGCGGTTGAGAAGCCGCGCAAACCGGCGCCGGTGGTTGACCTGATGGACGCCCTTCGCAAGAGCCTGGAACAAACTTCAAAGAAGAAGCCGGCCCAGCGGGTGGAGGCTGCGCAGGCCGCCAATGAAATTCATGTCCATGGCGCAGCGCATAAATCGGCCGCGCACTCCGGGCAGAAAAAGCGCCGCACCCGCAAGGCTGCCTGAAGCCTCTCAATGTAGTATTTCCTGATGGCCTCAGCGCTCGAAGCCAGGGCACAGGAGCACGCGCAGCAGCAGGTTGCGCGTGCGGCCTCGGCGCGTGCAGTCCACGAGGCCTTTGCCTGGATCCAGTCGCATGAGCGCGAACTCAGCGAGCTGCAGCTCGAAATTGCGCGCATTCCCGCGCCGCCTTTTGCCGAGCGCGCCCGCGCCGAATTTCTGCGCCGGCGCTTTGCCGGCCTCGACTTAGCCAACGTTCAAATTGACGAGGTCGGCAACGTGCTCGCCCTGCGCCCGGGCATGGAGCCGGGCGCGCGCTGCGTCGCGCTGACCGCGCACATCGATACGGTGTTTCCGCCCGGAACCTCAACCGCGAACGTTCGCCGCGAAAATGACCGCCTGCTCGGCCCCAGCATTTCCGATAACGCCGCCGGCGTGGCCGCGCTGCTGGCCATTGCCGGCGCGATGCAGGCCTCCGGCCTGCGCACCGCCGCGCCCATCCTGTTCATCGGCAACGTGGGCGAAGAAGGCGAAGGCGATCTGCGCGGCATGCGCCACATCTTTGACGATGCGACCTTGCGGCAGAACATCACGGCCATGCTCATCCTCGATGGCGCCGGCACCGATACGGTGGTGACGCAGGCGCTGGGCAGCCGGAGGTTTCAGGTCACGGTGCGCGGCCCGGGCGGCCACTCCTGGAGCGATTTTGGCGTCATCAATCCCATTGTTGTCCTTGCCTCCGCCATTCAACGTTTTCGTGCCACTTCGTTGCCGGCGAGCCCGAAGACCACATTCAATATCGGCGTAATCCAGGGTGGAACGTCGGTGAATTCCATTCCCGAATCCGCCACCATGCGGATCGATATTCGTTCCACCGCCACCGAACAAGTTGATCGCCTGGAACAGGCGCTGCGCGAGGCCGTAGCGGCTGCCATCGGCGAAGCCAATCGTAATTCCGGCGGCACTGCCGCCCAGGCTGCGGCCGAAATCAAGACGATCGGCAACCGCCCGGCGGCTGAACTGGCTTCAAACTCGCGCCTGCTGGCGGTGGTGCGCGCCGTCGATGCTCACTTGCGCAATCCCAGCCGTATCCATCGTGCCTCTACTGACGCCAACATTCCCCTCTCGCTTGGCTGTGACGCGCTCGCCCTGGGCACCGGGGGCGCCGGTGGAGGCGCTCATACGCTGCAGGAGTGGTACGACCCTAAAGGCCGCGACCTTGGCCTCAAGCGCATCCTGCTCGCGCTGATCGCCATGGCCGGCTTGCCGTAACCTGGTTTGCTGCGGCCGTGCCGTTCCTTTCACCCCGCCCTCCTTGCCCGCCTCATTGCTGGCCTTCTATACTGGCCCGTTTGCCCGCTCACCGCCGCCATCACGGGAGAATCTCATGAGCACCAGCACTCTTACGCTTGAACAGGAATTTAATCCGTGGGAAGCGCAAGCTGCCCGCTTCGATCTCGCCGCGCAAAAGCTGAACCTCGACGAAGGCATCTGGAAGATCATGCGTTACCCCAGCCGCGAGATCATCGTTCACATCCCGGTGCTGATGGATAGCGGCAAGATCGAAGTGTTTACCGGCTTCCGCGTGCAGCATTCGATCGCGCGCGGTCCCGCTAAGGGCGGAGTCCGTTACGCGCCTGACGTCACGCTCGATGAAGTTCGCGCGCTGGCAAGCTGGATGACGTGGAAGTGCGCCGTGGTGAACATTCCGTTCGGCGGCGCCAAGGGCGGCATCATCTGCGATCCCAAGAAAATGTCGCAGACCGAGCTCGAGCGCATGACGCGCCGCTACACCGCCGAGCTGGTCGAATTCATCGGCCCTGAAAAAGATGTCCCCGCGCCCGACGTCAACACCAACGAACAAACCATGGCGTGGATGATGGACACTTACTCCATGCACATGCGGCAGACCGTCACCTCGGTGGTGACGGGCAAGCCGCTGGCGCTGGGCGGCTCGCGCGGGCGGCGCGAGGCCACCGGCCGCGGCGTCATGATCGTTTGCGACGAAGCCATCAGGAAGCTGGGGCTGCAGCGCTCGAGCACGCGCGTGGTGGTGCAGGGCTTCGGCAACGTGGGTTCTTACGCCGCCAAGCTGATGTGCGAGGCCGGATACAAGATCATCGGCATCGCCGAAATTGACGGCGGCCTCTACAACACCAACGGCATCGACATAAACGCGCTGTTCGCGCACAAGGAGCGCAACCGCGGCATTCAGGGCTTCAGCGGCGCCGAGCCGCACGATCCCAAGGAGCTGCTGGTGGCAGATTGCGAAATCCTGATTCCGGCGGCCACCGAGGCGGTAATCACCAGCCGCAACGCCGAACGCGTAAAGGCGCGCATCCTGTGCGAAGGCGCCAACGGCCCCACCACCGCCGCCGCCGATGAAATCCTGGCCGACAAGAAGGTCTTCGTTGTTCCTGACATTCTGGCCAACGCCGGCGGCGTGACTACCTCTTATTTTGAGTGGGTGCAGGACCGCCAGGGCTTCTTCTGGCGCGAAGACGTGGTCAACGAGCAGCTCAAGGACATCATGGTGGGCTCATTCGCTGAAGTTGTGCATTACGCCGAAACTCACCAGGTAAACAACCGCATTGCCGCCTACATGCTGGCCATTGATCGCGTAGGCCGCACCATCAAGACGCGCGGCATCTACGCCTGAGCGTCGAGCGTAGCTGCCAAATTTCGGGGCGGGAAGCGCAAGGGCGGGCATCTGCAGGCCGGGCCGGCATTGCAGCCTTTCATTGCGTTCCTGTCGCAAGCTGCGGGATAATCAGGCATCATCCCGCACTTGCCGTGAACCTGCCAAACTACATCACGATTTCGCGGATCTTCACGATTCCGTTAGTGATGTGGATCCTGCTTTCCAACCGCTTCAGCCAGGCCACCGGCGCAAAAGAGCTGCTGGCGGCCGTGTTGTTCGTGGTGGCCTCGGTGACTGATGCGGTCGATGGCTACCTGGCGCGGCGGCGCAACCAGATCACCACCATCGGAATGCTGCTTGACCCGCTCGCCGATAAGCTCATGGTGACGGCCGCCTTCGTCACCCTGGTGCAATTCAACCCGCGCATTGTGCCGGCGTGGATGGCCGTCATTATCGTGGGGCGCGAATTCCTGGTCAGCGGCCTGCGCTCTATCGCAGCCCAGCAAGGCTTCACCATCGAAGCCAGTGATTTAGGCAAGTTTAAAATGGTGCTGCAGATTGTCGCGGTTACGGCCGCGATTCTCGACGCGCGCTGGGCGGTGTGGCAGCGGGGATGGTTCATTTTCCCCATGGAATTGATTGCCCGCTTCTCCATGGGCGCCATGGTTGCGCTCTCACTCTGGTCGGCGGGAGATTACTTCGCGGCTTTCTGGTCGAAGATTGATCGCCAGGCGCAGCGCCGCCGGCGGCGCGCCTTTGTGCTCAGCCGCCGCAAGAAGGGAAACGTTGCCGCTACTTAATCAGCAGCGGGCAAGCAGCGCAACCACACCACAGGAATTCGCGGCTGAAGAGCGCCGCCTCCTGCTGAAAGTGGCGCGCGCCGCGATTGAAGCCTTCCTGCACAACCAGGACCCGAAGCTTAAAATGCCGGCCGGCCATCTTGCCGAACCCCGCGGAGTCTTTACCACGCTTATGCGCAACGGCGAACTGCGCGGCTGTGTCGGCCAGCCATTTGCGAATGAGCCGCTGATGGCCGCGGTGGCTGCAACCGCGATCAGCGCGGCATCGCACGACCCTCGCTTCCCGGCGCTCCGCCTGCCTGAGCTGCCTGCCGTTACCATCAGCCTGAGCGTGCTTTCACCGCTGTTCCGCATTGCGCCTGAAGAAATCGAGATCGGCCGCCACGGCCTGCTGATTTCTTCCGGCCCGCGGCGCGGGCTGCTGCTGCCGGAGGTTCCGGTTCATTTCTCCTGGAGCCGGGAGACTTTTCTCGCGCAGACCTGCCAAAAAGCCGGCCTCGCCCCTGACGCCTGGCGGCGCGGCGCTTCCATCGAAGCGTTCTCCACCGAAGCATTTTCTGAAGAAGCCTGAGTTATCGCGGCGGCTTCTGCTGCGGCGGCGTTGCTGCAGGCGCGCCTGGGGATTTCTGCACTTCCTGGCCGCCGTACTGGATCTTCACGTCAGATCCGAAGCGCCGGTAATTTGAAAACTTGATCACCGAGCGCATGTGAACGTCGCCGGCACGGGCGAAGTGCAGCACCTGATCGGCGCGGCTGTAGGTGGGGAACCAATACTGGCCGTCAATCTGCTCGCGATAGGTGGTGTAGTCGGGGAAAAGGTTCTCGTCTTTTTTGCCCTTGGGATCGCGTGTCTCCGGCACCAGCTTGCCCTTGGTCAGCACGATCTGCAGGTCTTTGGAATCAACCCAGATGCGCCCCTGGAAATAACGCTGCCCTTTGACGATCTGCTTGGGCGCGACGTCGAAGACGTAGGTTTCCAGCTCGTCCTCTTTTTGCATGCCGGCGTAAAGGATCTGGTACTTGGGCAGGTCATCGCTGGTCAGCGAGAACGGCACGATGTTCTGCATCTGGTCGTAGTCTTCCTGCGTCATGCTGATCGATTGCAGGGTTGAAGCCGGCGCAAACACTACCGATTCCTGCCGCTTGCCCTGGTCATTGAACACCACGTCGTACACCAGCCGAAATTCGCCGTTGGGAGTGTCGCCGTCCAGCGTCTCGACCTTGATGTCCTCGCGATAGACGTATTTTTCCCAGGCCGCGCGGAATTCCTTCTCCTTGGCGGCGAACTGCTGGATGATCTGATCGGCCGTGACCCCTTTGGGGTCCTCTTTGCGGAGTGGGCCTTCCTGGGCAAAGGCGGAGCCGAGGCAGAAGAGCGCGGCCAATGCCGCTGCGAACGCGGGACGAAAAATCTTAATAAACATGAGGGAGCTGAGCCTGGCCGGAATACCGGCCCTGCTCTATGTTAGCCGAGCACGCCCGGCAACCCAAGGCGGTAATGCCGCGCGGCGGCAATTCTGCGGCGCTATTGCGCGACGTGCAGGTTGCGCACGCCCACCCAGGCTGAGCCCGCCGTCGAGACGAACTGCGGCAGCCACCAGGTGTGGCGGAACAGCGCGTTATTGCTGCGCATCATGCGCCGGCTCAAATAATCGCACCCCAGCGGCAGGACCTGCGCCGCCGGATACATCAGCGCCGAGCCGGCAAATGGCTTCATCAGCGGGTTGCGCTCATAGCCGCGGCCGCTCTCGATGCTGGCGCGGGTCGAATAAGCGTCAAAGGCAGCCGCGCCGTGCGAGGCCAGCGAAAGCGCCGTCCAGGTATCGCGCTCGAGCGCCGTGGTGTGCTCGGGCCACACTGCTGATTTCAGCAACGGCATTACGCCGCGTGCCGCCGGTTTTGTGGGCGCCACCGGCTTGATGACGGGCGTGACCGCGACGGCGGCCGCTGCCGGTGCGGCCTCTGCCGTCTCATCGGAATTGGGCAACACAACCGCTGCCGCCGCGGCCGCTTTCGCCGAATGGTCCGTATCCGAAACTCTCGAATTGGCCGAATGGGTGTCCGCTGCGAATGCTGAAGTGGCAATTAACGCGGCGGCCAGTACCGCTGACGAATATTTCACTGTGGCGCTCTCCGTTTTCCGCATGTGCGTGCGCTGGCTTACTAAGTGACTTTCGCACATGTCCTACGGTACATGCACTATACCGCTTTCGTACCCCCGTAGCGTTAGTAATTCCGCCAGGGGTACGGAGTTTGGCAGTGCATGTTACTCGTGGTTACTTGCGCACAATGAGAACCGCTGCTGGTTGGTGGTGGTTGCCTGCGATCAGCAATTTGTGGCGGACCGGGATTCGACGAGGCGCGGCAACACCCCGCCTTCAGGCAGCTTCCAATTTAGGAACGCCGAACGAGAAAGGGACAACACAATGTTTCTGTTCATCTTCCTGATCCTGCTGGTGCTGTGGTTCTTGGGCTTTTTGGCCTTCCACGTCACGACCGGCCTGATTCACTTGTTGCTGGTCGTGGCCGTGATTGCGCTGATCATCCACTTTGCCCGCGGGCGCAGCACAGTCTAGTTTCAGCCAGGCAATCGGCGACGCGGGCTGCGTCGCCGCGTCCTTTCCTTCACATCGCATTGCTTCGAGGCCCTAGTCCAGCACAATGGCCAGGGCGGCCCGCGGCTTGCGGCCGGAAAGGACCCAGAACACGTCGAGCAGCCGCCGCTGCCAGCCGTATTTCTTGACCAGCAGCTTGTGGGCGCGCTCGGCCTCAGCCGGCTCCAGCAGGCTGGCCCGCCCACGCAGCCACACTGCGTCAGGCCGCACGCGGCCGCGGGCATCGCTCGTTGCCAGCGCGACCGCGGGATTATTGCGGATGCGCTTCACCTTGCCGGCCGTCGCCATCGAATAGAACAGCAGCCGGCCGCCGTCTTCCACGAACCACACCGGCGTGCGCACCGCCTGCCCGTTGCGGCGATAAGTCTCCAGGCTGATGTAGCGCGCCCCCGCCAAAGAGTTCAAATCCTGGGCAGGCATTTCAATTCCCCGCCGGCGCGGGATTGCGCTGTTCCGATTGAATGGCGCCGTCGCGCATGTGGATGATGCGGTCTCCGTAAGCGGCCGCTTCAGGATTGTGGGTGATCATCAGCACGGTCTGGCCGAACTCGCGGTTGGAATGGCGCAGCATGCCGAGCACGATCTCAGAGTTTTGCGAATCGAGGTTGCCGGTGGGCTCATCGGCCAGCACAATCGCCGGCCGGTTGATCAGCGCCCGCGCCAGCGCCACGCGTTGCTGCTCGCCCCCGCTCATCTCTGAGGGCCGGTGTTTCAGCCGTTTTGCGATGCCCAGCAGGCCCACCACCCGGGCAAAATGCTCGCTGTCACGATTGCCGTCGCGGCCGGCGATGCCGCGGGCAATCTCAATGTTCTGCCCGGCATCGAGCGTGGGCAGCAGGTTGAATTTTTGAAAGACGAAGCCGATCTTCCGCCGCCGCATGCGCGTGCGCTCGGCATCGCTCATGGTGGCAAAGTCGTCGCCATCAATCAGGACGCGCCCCGAATCGGCCCGCGCCAGCCCGCCCAGGATGTAGAACAAAGTCGATTTCCCGCTTCCCGATGGGCCCACAATGCTGACAAACTCGCCCTGCTCGATGGCGAGCGAGACGCTGCGCAGCGCCGGCACCTCCACCTTGCCGACGTGGTACGTCTTGCTGACCTGCTCAACTTTGATGATGGCCGCCATGCCGAACCCTGATTATTTCACGGCGGTCAGATGCGCACGGTGGAACCGGTTCAGGCAGCCGGATCCTTCAGCCGCTGCAGCTCGGTGGCGGCGCGCAGGGCGAAATCGCGAATGGTGTTGAGCTGGGTGCGTTCGCGCGGATCGATTCCGTCATTGAGCAGCAGCAGCTCTGAAGTGCCGACGATTGAGGTCAGCAGGTTATTGACCCGATGCTGAATGTCAGGCAGGGCTACCGGTTCCTGCGGGCGTTGCGGTGTTTCGGTTGCGAGCGAGCCCTGCTGCAGCGCCACGGCCACGCGCATCACGCCGTGCTCAGCCACTTCCAGCCGGACCACGCGCGCCACGCACAGCACCGGAACATCGGCGCCGCCCACCCACTGCGACGGCAATGACAGCCTGAGCTCAAGGTGCTCGCCAAGCTGCAGGCCGCCGGTGGTCAGCTCCAGCAGCGCGCCGGTGGCGCTGATGTCGCGCACCCGGCCGGGAAACCATTCACGCTCCAGCGCCAGGCTGCTCAGCGACGCAGGCCTTCCCTTCAACACGGTTCGGTATTGCAGCGGAAGCGATAAGCGATGGCGCTTGGCCCGAACGGGCTGGCGGCGGTGAATTCGGAAGCGATCCGATCTTCGCGAGAACCAAGGCATTGTCGTCCTCTTGCTTGCAGAGTACGAGGCGGCGCGCGAAGTGGCCGGAACAGGATAGGCCGGCTTTTACTTAAAGCGGCGTTACCAAAGTTTTGCTCCCGAAGTTGTTGCTGGTTGCAGTTCTTGTCCGGCTGGTGAATTGCCGGCGGCCAGGAATCAGCCCAGTCCCATGGTGAGATGTGAGAAGCCGAAAGGTGGCTGCTTTACTTGAGCCAAAATCCCTAAGTTGCAGTGCAGCAATGGTTTAGAAAATCACGATGCCGCCGCTGCCGGCTCGCCGCTGCGCGCCGCGCGCTTCGGGCCGCGCTTCCTGACCAGCATAAGCCGAATGCGCTCAAGCAGTTCCACCGGCGCGTACATGCCTTTCGGCAGGAACACGTCAGCCGGCATTTCATCGTAAGAGAAGACCGTGATCTTGCCGGAAAAAAGAATCGCCGGCGTCTGTGGCGAGAGCGTCTTGATCTCCTTGATGAGCTGGCGGCCGTCGAAGTCGGGCATGATCAGGTCGCTGAGCACAAGGTCCACGGAGTTGCTCTTAAAAATCTGCAGCGCATCGGCCGCGGTGAGCGCCGTAAGCACGCGATACCCCCGCGTCTCAAGCATGACTTTGCGAACGGACAGGGATTGCTCGTTGTCGTCAACACACAAAATGGTCTTCTTAGGTCTCATGGTTCCTCAGAATGCGAACGCCACCGTCCGCCGCGCACGCCAGGGCCGCGCGCGAGCTTTGCCAAGCCTGATTGTCAGTGAATCAAAGTAACGACGAAGCAGCGAAGAGCGGAATGCATCGTAGGGCAGGCGAGCAGGCGATGTAAAGTGGCAGCGCTGTTAATAAAATAAATTTTTTCGCGCGCTGCAGGCGCCGGCGGCTTGCCGCAGCCAATGGCAGTTTCACCGCAGCAGGACAACCATTTACGGCATCGGAAGGCGCCGCGGAACGTGACGGTATTGCCTGCCCGGTAATCAGCGCTGCGGTATTCCACAACATCCACAAGCGTACGGCGAGCGGCACCCGGCGTGCCTTCGCTGTTCGAGCGTGCGAATCACAGCACTGCGAATCAAAGCATTACGGTGCCGCGCAAGATTTCAGTGGCGTAGCCGCCCACGCGAACATCGCTGACGCGCTCGCCTTCGCGCCGCGCCCTCACGTAGATGTCGCTGGGGCGCAGCATTTCATATCCCTGGCGGATCAGCACGGCCTCATCGCTCGCGGCGACGCCATGGCGCGCCATCCATGAGGCTGCGCAGCCTGCCGCCGAACCGGTTGCCGGATCTTCACCGTTATAAAAGATCATTCGCGCCGCGCACTCCGTGCTGCCGTTGCGCTTTTGCGGGCAGAGGAAATAGAAGAACTTGCCGTCGTGCTTCTCGAGGTACTCAGCCGCCGCAGAGGTGAATGTGAACTTTAACTTTGCCAGGGTCGCGGGAGCGCGAAACGGCACGATGGCAAACGCCATGCCGGTCGATACGATTTGCACCGGCCATTCCGCCGAGAGCTCGCCCGGGGCAACACCAATCAACCGCCCAACCTGGTCGCGGTCAAGCACCGCGCCGAATTCGGGATCGCGCTGCCGCATTTCGCCGAAGGTGCCGCCATCTTTGGCAGTGAAGCTCACGGGAATCTTGCCCACGCGCAGGTCGAGCGTCACGCTGTCCACAGCCTTGCCTGAACTTTCGAGCAGGCCTCGGATGCACAGCGCCGTCCCCAGCGTGGGATGGCCGGCAAACGGCAGCTCTTCCTGCACGGTGAAGATGCGCACCTTCACGCCTTCACGGCGCTCCGTCTCCGCGTCGCGCGGAAGGATGAACGTAGTCTCCGAAAGGTTCATTTCCCGCGCCAGCGCCAGCATCTCAGCGTCGCTCAGGCCGCGCGCGTCGGTGAACACTGCCAGTTGATTGCCTTCGAGAGGCTTGCGGGTGAAAACATCAAGCTGAATAAAATCGAACTTGCGTGAGGGCAATCGGATCATTCCTTTCGGTTGAAATCAGCGCGCAACACGCCGGCATGAGCGACCGCTATAATGGCGCGCCCAATGAACGCCTTTTCTATGCGCGTTGCGCTCGGCTTGTTGCTGGCTGCGGCCCTTTGCGCGCGTGCCGCCGAGCTTCCGCACAGCACATTAGAGTGGCGCGAGCCGGCCCAGCCGCAAAAATATTTTGACTCGACCGGCCGCCGCGCCGCCGCCTTCGGCCTCGCGAACGGCCAGTTTGAAGCCTGGGTATATCCCATCAAGGTGCTGCACGGCTTCAGGCTCGAATTTCAGCAGGAGGGAATGCTTGAACCGGTGCGCGGCGAGGCGCTGCTGCGCGAAGTGATTGCCCGCCCCGAAGGCACGACGCTGGTCTATGCGCATTCGCTGTTCACGTTGAAGCAGACCATCTGGGCGCCGCTCGATTCTGCCGCGCTGGTGCAGTTTCTTGAGCTTGACAGCGCCAGGCCGCTGGTCGTGACCGCCAGCTTCGTTCCCGATCTCAAGCCCATGTGGCCGGCCAGCCTGGGCGGCCAGCACAGCGGCTGGAACCGGCAGCAGAAGGCCATCGAGCTGACCGACGCTACGGAAATCGCAACCGCGCTGATCGGCTCGCCTGCCGTGGATGCCGCCACCGAGTTCATGGACCACCAGCTTATCGGCGGCGAAATGCGCTTGCGTCTGCGCATCGAGCCGAACAGCTCGCCGGCCGTGGTGGTGGTGGCCGGCGCCATGGGGCGGAACTCGGCAGAACTGGCCCGCGCCGGGTTTCGCAGCGTCGCTGCCCAGGCCATGCAGCTATTCGCCGCCAGAGTAATTTCCGAGCAGCATTACCTGGATTCAACGCGGCACCTTGAAAGCGGCGACGCCGCGCTGGATCGCCAGTTTGAGTGGGCCAAAGTGGCGATCCACTCAGGCTGGGTGTGCCGGCCGGCGAACCACGCCGAAATTGCGCAGCTCAGCGGCGTTCCTGACGTTGCCGGACCGGAATGCGGCCTGATTGCCGGCTACGGGCCTTCCGGCGAAGGCGAGCGCCCCGGGTTTGGGTGGTGGTTCGGCGGCGACGCCATGATGTCATCGTGGGCGATGGAAGATTTTGGCGACCTTGCCGGCGCCGCCGATGCACTGCGCTTTTTGAAGGCACGGCAGCGGCCCGATGGCAAGATGATGCACGAGATGTCGCAGAGCGTCGATGTGGTGGATTGGTTCGGCAAATATCATTTCGCCTACTATCACGCCGATACTACGCCGATGTATCTCTACTCCATCTGGCGCTACGCATCGCGCAGCAACGACCGTGAATTTGCCCGCGAGTTCTGGCCCTCAGCAAGAAAGGCCTATGAGTACTGCGTCTTGACCCTTGATGCCGCCGACGGCCTCATGGACAACACCAAAGCCGGCCTGGCCGCGGTTGAAGTCGGCGTGCTGCGCGGGAAGGTCGTCAAAGATATTTATCTTGAAGGCTTCTGGGTCGGCGCTCTGCAGGCAATGGCCGATTTTGCCGGCCGCATGAACGAGCCCGAGCTTGCGGCCGACGCAAAAAGCCGCTTGAGCAAGGCCGCGCACTCGCTCCAAACCGAATGGTGGAATCCCGAACAAGAATATTTTGCGTTTGGCATGACGGCGGACGGCAGGCGCGCTGACCTGGTTGGCAATTGGCCGTCGGTCCTGCTGGCGTTGAGCAGCTCCATCGATCGCGACAAGGCGACGGCTGAGCTGCAGCACCTAGCCTCGCCTGAGGTCTCAACCGATTGGGGAACGCGCTGGTTGAGCAACACGAGCGAGCTCTACGACCCGGTCAGCTACAACAACGGCACGGTGTGGCCGTTTATGCAGGCATTTGTGGCGCTGGCGCAGTTTCAATATGGCGATCCGGTGAATGGCTGCATCACGGTAGAAGACACGGCGCGGTTGACCGGGCTGCAATCTCCCGGCGCCTTGCCTGAGCACATGAACGGCGACCGGTTTTTGCCCGGCGAACGCAGCGTGCCGCACCAATTGTTTTCCTCGGCAGCCGTCGTGCTGGGTGCAATGCGGCTGCAGGCGGCGCACGCGCAATGCCGGCCCGCCGCCCAGCCAAATCCCGGCGAACGAAGCTCCCCGAGGCATTGATCCCGAGCGCTCATTGAATGAAGCCCCCGCTGAATCGGCAAACTCTGCAAGCCATCGGCCTCATGCTCGGCGTCGTCGCCGGCGCACTGGCACTGGGCTGCGCCGCCCATGCGCAAAGCCGCGATCTGCCGCTTTCGCACCTCAACGTTGGCCAGCACGACCCGCTTTACACCACCTACGCCGCGCCGCTCGCGCGCTCTGAATATTTTTACGACCAGGCATACTTCCTGGAATACGCAGACCCTGCGCGCGCTGTCGAATACCAGAACCAGGTGGCAGGCAGCTTCGGATTGTTGTGGCAATCAGGCGACGCAGCCGCCTTTGCGACTCGTGACTTCTACAAGGCTCCGGTAATTCACCGTTCGTACACTGACCTGGTTGAGCTGGAGTATTGGCCGTTGCAATCGATCGAAGTTCGCGAAACCTTCAACGTTTACAGCTCGCGCCTGGCCTGGGTTGCTGTCGAAGTCGTAAATCACTCCGCTAAGCCGCAAGCGCTCACCTGCGACGCGCTGTTCTACCGCGATGCGCCCATCGCCGGATTGCACCGCGAAGGCCAGGCGCTTGTCTTTAACCATATCGTCGATCCCAGGAAGACGTTGTCGGAGGTCGATCATCCGCAATTCGATCCTGAGTTCACCGACGTGCTCATCGCCAGCGTTCCGCCGCAACACTGGTCGGCCGCGCCCTCGCTCCCTGAGCTCCTCGCCAGGCTCAAAGCCGGCCGACTCGGCGATGAGCTGCCGCAGAACTCCTCTGCCGTCGCGCTGCAATTCACGTTGCACGTTGCCGCCGGCGCCACATCCCGCTTCCGCATGGTTCGCGGCGCGCAGCCTGCCTCGGCGCGCCTTGCGCCGTTCCTGCAATCGGCAGAGCGCCTGTTCCGACTGCCGCTCGCGCCCATCATCGCTGCGAGCGAGCAGCAATACGCTCGCGCGCCGCGTGCCTGCACCTCCGCCGCCCGAACCTGCCTGCAGTTTCCCAGCCGCGAGTGGGAGCTGGCTTACTGGAGCGCGCTTACCCAAGTGCGCCAGCAGATGATGCCCGCCGAAGGCGGTGCCCATTTCAATTACTACCTTTTCTCGCGCGAGCCTACCTGGAGCTGGGGCCACGACGGCCAGGTGTTTCACGAAAGCATCGCCATGCAGGCGTATGCGCTGCTTGACCCGCAAAGCGCAGCCGATTCCCAGCGGGTATTCATCGAACGCCAGCTCCACGGCGGCCCCAACCACGGCTACATCGGCTACCGCGTCGGTCCTTACGTGAACCGCACCTTCCCCACGCACGGCGAGCTGACCAGCTCAGCGCCGTTCTTTTCCTGGACGAACTGGGAAATCTACCGCCTCTCTCACGATCGCCACTTTCTGCGCCAGGCCTACGACTCCGGCTCAGCCCTGGCGGCGTGGTTCCTGCGCACGCACGATCCCGATCACGACGGCATCCTGGTTTGGGGCGGCGACGCCATGCTTGAAAACGTCCGCGACTCCGTTGATGTGATCTGGAATCTGTTCGGCGGCGATGACGATTCGCCCAAGCGCGTCAAGGCGCTCGACCTGATGTGCATGATGGTCAAGGAAACCCGCGCCCTCGCGGCCATGGCCGGCGAACTCGGCCTCACCGCCGAGCAGCAGCGCTGGACGTCAAAGGCCGACGCCCTGGCCAATGTCGTTCGCACCCGCATGTGGGACCCGGAAACCGGCTTCTTCTACAACCTGGCGCGCGATACCGGCACCTTCGTTACGCGCCGCGGCCAAAGCCTCAAGCGCAAAGAAGTCATCGGCTTCCTGCCGCTGTGGGCCGGAATTGCCACGTCCGCCCAGGCCGAGCAGCTTCGCCGCCATGCCGCCGACCCGGCCAGCTTCAGCCGCCGCTTCGGCCTGCCGACGCTCGCCGCCGATGATCCTTACTACACCGCGCACATTGAGCGCTGCTGCCAGTGGAACGGCGCGGTGTGGCTGCTTTGGGACTACATGGTCGAGCGCGGCCTGCTCGATTACGGCTTCCGCAGCGAAGGCGAGCAACTGGTGCAGCACGCCGTGGCGGGGGTTCTGCTTCACCTGGCGAGCGATCATCATCTCTGGGAGTCCTACAGCCCTGACGAAGCAGAGATCAACTCGCCCCGGAACTACGTCTGGGACGGCATCATTGCGCGCATGATGTTTGAGCTTTACGGCCGCCATTAGCCCACCGCGGCCGCTGTTCAGCGCCCTGCGCTTGGAAAGTTGCGCAGCATAAGCGACAATAGAAGGTTTGTTGTTCCCGAGGGGAGAGAGCTGCTATGGCAACACAGATCGAAGCCGCCAGCGAGATTACAGATTTAATCAGCCGCGAAGGCGTGCATCGCAACCTGTGCGAAGGCGCGCTGGTGGACCACGCCATCCGCCGCGGGGAATGCCGCCTTGCTTCTAACGGCGCTGTCGTGGGCTACACCGGCAAGCATACCGGCCGCACGCCCAAAGATAAGTTCACGGTGCGCGACAGTTCCACCGAATCGAACGTCTATTGGGGCGCGGTGAACCAGCCCTTCGAGCCTGAGAAGTTTGACGCCATCTATCAGCGCGTGCTCGATTACCTGCGCGGCCGCGAGCTGTTCGTGCAGGATCTGTATGCCGGCGCCGACGCCACCTACCGGCTCCCCATCCGGGTGGTGAACGAGCTGGCATGGCACAACCTGTTCGCCCGCCAGTTGTTTGTTCGCCCGGTGCAGACCGATTTCGCCACTCACACCCCTGAGTTCACCATCGTGAGCGCGCCTGAATTCAAGGCCGTTCCCGAGCGCGACGGCACCCGCTCGGAAGCATTCATCCTGGTGAACTTTTCGCGCGGCCTCATCGTGATCGGCGGCACCAGCTACGCCGGCGAAATGAAGAAATCAATTTTCGGCGTGATGAATTACCTGCTGCCGCAGCGCAACGTGTTCCCCATGCACTGCTCGGCCAACATCGGCGCCGATGGCGTCACCGCGCTGTTCTTCGGTCTGAGCGGGACCGGCAAGACCACTCTTTCCGCCGATCCGCAGCGCCGCCTCATCGGCGATGACGAGCATGGCTGGAGTCCCAACGGCGTCTTCAACTTTGAAGGCGGCTGCTACGCCAAGTGCATCAAGCTCTCCAGGGAAAAAGAACCTCAGATCTACAATGCCATCCGCTTCGGCTGCGTGCTTGAAAATGTGATCATCGATCCGGAAACCCATTTTCCTGATTACGACGATCAAAGCATCACCGAAAATACCCGTGCCGCCTACCCGGTTGATTTCATCGAGAATGCCGTCATCCCCGGCATCGGCGGCCATCCTAAGCACGTCGTCTTCCTCAC
>JAJPJZ010000146.1 GCA_021323935.1 Terriglobia bacterium
GCTGCGGTCTTGCCGTTGCGCAGCTCCTCCCGGATGCGCTCAAAAATCAGCACGTTCGAATCCACGCCCATGCCGACTGTCAGGATCACGCCGGCAATGCCGGGCAGCGTGAGCGTGGCCCCGCTGAAGCCGAGGAAACCGAGCAGGATGATCAGGTTCAGGATGAGCGCCAGGTCGGCGTTCACGCCCGCTCCGCGATAGTAGATGAGCATGAACACCAGCACCGCCGCCATGCCGATCACCGCGGCCAGCACGCCGTGGCGGATTGAATCAGCCCCGAGCGACGGCCCCACCGTGTTTTCGTTGATGTAGCTGAGCGATGCCGGCAGCGCGCCCGAGTTCAGCACCAGCGCCAGGTCATGCGCCTGCTGATCGGTGAAGCTGCCCTGAATCACGCCTTCATCGTGAATGCCTTCGTTGATGCTGGCAATTTCCTGCACCCGGTTATCGAGCACCACCGCCAGGTAATCGCCCACGTGCGCGCTGGTGAACGAATAGAACTTGCGCCCGCCTTCCGCCGTCAGGTGAAAGCGCACGTTGGGGCGGCCGTTCTGGTCCTGGCCCACATCGGCCGCGCCGCCGGCGCGCAGGTCGCGGCCGGAAACCGCCGGCGTGCGCGAAATGATGTACCACACTTCAGCCGGCGCCTCGCCGTTGGCCCCGCCGATGCTGCGCCCCTTCAGCAGGACGGTATCGGGCGGCAGCACGCCGTTATGCGCCTGCAGCGCCTCGGCTTCCGAAGGGTAGGAGCGGCAGCCGCCGTTGGGCGTGCACTCCATGGCCTGGCGAATCTCAAGCTGCGCGGTCGATTGAATAATGTCGCGCACGCGGGCCGGATCGTCCACCCCGGGCAGCTCCACCAGGATCTGGTAATCGCCCAGGCCGTGCTCCTGGATGGTCGGCTCGGTGACGCCGAGCTTATCAATGCGGTTGCGGATGGTTTCAATCGACTGCGAAACCGCATTGTTCTTGATTTGCTGCTCGTTCTGCTGCTTCATCGTCAGCGTGAAGGTGTTGTTGGCGCCCGAGCTCAGGTCCCAGTTGGGCAGCTTGTCGCTGATGATGGTCTGCAGCTCCTGGCGGCTCTGCGGCTGCATGCCGGTGATCTGAATCACGTCAGGGCGGTTCTGCGGGTCAGGCTGCGTGATCGCGCTGTAAGGCGTCTTCGAAGCGCTCAGGTCGGCCTTGATGCGCTCAATGGCCTGCTGCGCTTCCGCGGCCACCGCCTCGTTCACGTGCACCTGCAGAATCAGGTGCGTGCCGCCTTTCAGGTCGAGCCCCAGGCTCACGCCCGAACGCATGGGCGATGAAGTCAGCATGCCGTTCATCAAGCCGCTGCCTGAAAGGCCGCTGGGGGCGCCGAAGATGCCGTAAACAAAGAACAGCACCACGACGATGATGATTGCAGTTTTGATTCCCAGATTTTTCGTCATTCAACTGAACTCAGGTCCCTGTTCCGACTGTCTCCAACCGGCAGAACCAGGAATTTCTAGCTCTTGGCCTGCTCCTCCGGGTTCACCACGGAAACCACGGAGCTGCGCGCCACTTCCAGCTTGATGTTGTCAGGCGGAACGCGCAGGTGCACAAATTGGTCGCGCAGCGCGATGATGGTGCCGCTGATGCCGCCCTGCGTGACCACGCGATCGCCGTTCTTCAGGCCGCCCAGCATGGCTTGCCATTTTTTCTGCCGGCGCTGCTGCGGCAGGATGAGCAGGAAATAGAAAATCGCAAACATCAGCAGCAGCACAGGGAGCGCGCCAAAGCCCGCCCACCCGGTGCCGCCGGTGGTTTGCACAACAGTTGCTGCCACTGAGGAAGTAAGTTCTTGCAAGATTTTTCAGCTCAATCAGGAGCCATTGGCTCCATTCGATGGCCTTTGGTCATTGGCCCGAATGCCGCCGCTGGAGTCGCTCAGCGCGCAGGTCCACTGTGCCCTTCGAATCCGCAGACCCAGCCACTGGCAAAAGGCCAAGGGCCAACGGCTGTTTTTCAGGGATGCGGCGAAGGGAGCTCAGAGAGTTTACCGGTGAACTCCCCAATTTCTATAGCTTGCCGCACGCGCCGGATAATGTCAATGAAGTAGGCCAGGTTGTGGATGGAGTTCAGCGTGATGGCCAGCGCCTCGCCTGAGGCAAACAGATGCCGCAGGTAAGCGCGTGAATAGCGGCGGCACACCGGGCAGCGGCAATTCGGGTCGGCCGGGCCCTGGTCATGGGCGTAGCGCGCGTTCTTGATGTTGACGCGCCCCGCGCTGGTGAACAGCAGCCCGTGGCGGCCGGCGCGCGTCGGCATGACGCAATCGAGCATATCGATGCCCATGGCAGCGTAAGTCACAATTTCTTCCGGCGTGCCGACGCCCATGAGGTAGCGCGGCTTTTCTTGAGGCAGCAGCGGGGCGGTGGCGGCTACGATCTCCCGTGTGCGCTCGCGCGGCTCACCCACGCTCAAGCCGCCAATGGCATATCCGGGGAAGCCGATTTCAATGGTCCGCGCGGCCGATTCGCGGCGCAACTCCGGCTCCATGCCGCCCTGCACGATGCCGAACAGATGCTGTTTCGTGACTTCGCCACTGCCGCACCCGGCTCCAGAACCCGGCGCTTCCGCATTTCGGCAATTCAACCTGCCGTGCCACGGAACCTCAGCCGAGTGCTGCTCGAAATAATCGCGGCATCGCTTCGCCCAGCGCAAAGTCAGCTCCATTGACTGGCGCACGCGCGCCCGCTCCGCGGGAAATTCAGTGCATTCGTCGAACGCCATGATAACGTCGGCGCCGAGCGAAATCTGCGCCGCTGTGGCCGATTCCGGGCTGAGCATGTGCAGCGATCCATCAAGATGCGAGCGGAACTGGACGCCTTCTTCCGTCACTTTGCGCAGCTCCGTCAGGCTGAAGACCTGGAAGCCGCCGCTATCGGTCAGGATGGAGCGCGGCCAGCTCATGAACCGGTGCAGGCCGCCAAGGTTGCGGATGGTTTCAGCCCCCGGCCGCAGGAACAGGTGGTAGGTGTTGGAGAGCAGAATTTCGACCCCGAGCTCCTCCAGCACCTCCTGCGGAATGCCTTTGACGGTCGCGGCCGTGCCCACCGGCATGAACACCGGCGTTTCGACCGTTCCGTGGCCGGTGTGCAGGCGTCCGCGGCGGGCAGCGGTGTTGGAGCAGGTTTTCAGGAGCTCGAACACGAGAGTTCGATTCTACGGGTTGACGGCGGGTTCAGCTCACTCCGTCATTCGCTCCTCAACGCCTCCATCACGTCAATGCGCGAAGCTCGCCTTGCCGGAATGGCGGCGGCGGTGATGGCGCACAGCAGCAGAATGGCAGCCGAGCCGGCCAGCGGCGCGATGCCCGGCATTTTCAGCTCGCCCAGGAAGGTGCCGGCCAATCGGCCCAACACAAAGCCGCTCAGCAGCCCGAGCACCAGTCCGCCCGCAGCCATGGCAATGCCTTCAGCAACCACGCGCAGCAGCAGGTGGCGCGGCTGCGAGCCCACGGCCAGGCGAATGCCGAATTCACGCGTGCGCACGCTCACCGAAAATGCCAGCACGCCGGCCACGCCCACAATGGCAATCAGCAGCGCCACCGCCGCAAACACCGACGAAACAATCACGTTCAGCCGCTCCGGCGAGAGCACCTGGGTGCGAATGTCTTCGAGAGTGCTGGCGTTCTCGACCGGCTGCTCCGCCGAGAGCCTGCGAATGATCCGCGTGATGGGCTGCACCAGCGCGTACGGATCGGATTGCGTTTCCACCAGCAGGCGGCCGCCGGCGTTGAACTGGTCCTGGTCCACCGGGTGGTAGATCGTTATGGTGGGCCGGGGAGCAAAATCGGTGTTATCGATATCGGGCACGATGCCGACGATACGGCGCGTCGATTCCCAGCTTACCGGGATGAACTTCAGCACCGGATCGGTCCATATGACATGGTGATTCAGGGCATCGCCGTTGGGGAACATCTGCTCGGCCAGGCTCTGGCTCACGATGGCCACCGGTTCGGTGCCGTTGCGGTCGCCATCGTTAAAGTCGCGGCCGGCAATGATGGGCAGGCCTAGCGTGGCGAAGAAGCCGGGTGAAATCGTCTGCGCGTTGGCGCGCGGATGCTGTTCATCGGCCTTGGGAGTGCGGCCGTCGGGCGAAAACTCAAGCGTGAAGGCATCACGATCACGCCACGGCACGGCCGTGCTCAGCGCGACGTTGTTTACCCCGGGAAGCTGCCGGACCTGGGCCATGGCCTGGCGGTAGTAGTCCACGATTTCAGCCGAGCTTCGCCCGTCGCGCACCACCGGCACATCCACGGCGAGAACATGGCGGGTTTCAAAGCGCGTGCGTACCGCCTGCAGCGAGAGCAGCGTGTTCACGGTTGCGGCGGCAGCAGCCACCAGCACGAATGAGGCGGCCACTTGGATCAGCGCAAATGCCTTCAGTTTGCGATTCGCGGTACCGGTCATGCGGGCGCTGCCGTTGCCGGCAAAGGCGTGCGTGCTGTTGGCGGTAGGCAGGCGGGGCACAAAGGCGAGCAGCACCGCGGCAGCAACTGCCAGCGCGGCGCCCACCCACAGCATGCTGGAATCCACCTGGACATCAAGCGCGCGCACCGAAAAGCGGGAGGCGTAGCGGGCCAGGACCGCCACGATGGGCCGGGCAATCAGCAATCCCACAGCCGCGCCGGTCACGCACAGCAGCAAGCTCTCGGCCAGCAGAATGCGCCGCAGGTCAAACGTGCTGGCGCCGAGCGCGGCGCGAATGCCCAGTTCGTTCTGGCGGCGAACGCTGCGCGCCAGAATAAGGTTCACCGCATTCGAGCAGGCGATTACGAACACCAGCAGCGAAGCCGCCATCAGCACCAGAAGAATGGTGCGGGCGCCCGAGGTCAGCTCGTCGCGCAGCCGCACCGCCCGGATTTGGAAGTCGCTCCTCGAGGGATAGGCCTCGGGATACTGCCGCTTCATGCTTCCGTAGATCGAATTCAGCTCGGCCCGCGCCTGGTCGAGCGTGGCGCCCGGCGCAAGCCGCGCAAACAGTTCAGTCATGCGGTGAATTCGCCCCGTCACCATGGTGGCCGAGAGGTGGTGCGAACTAGTGACGATATTGGAGATGATCTCCGTATCCTGGGGATAGGGAACGCAGGGCTCGAGCACGCCGACAATCGTTGCCGGGCGCGAATCAATGAACGAGCCGAGCTTCACCGTCTTGCCCAGGATCGAGGGATCCCGGTTCAGCGCGGTGGACCAGAAGCGGTA
>JAJPJZ010000197.1 GCA_021323935.1 Terriglobia bacterium
AGTTCGCCGAGCGTGCGGCCCGGGCTTGAAAACACTACGTAGCCCACCGGAACCGTACCTGCGTCAAAACGGATCACGAAGGGCGAAACTGTGCCCGGCGGCATGAAAGCGCGAGCGCGGTTCACGTACGAAATCGTCTGCGCCAGCGCCTGGCTCATGCCAGTGCCGGGATGAAACGTCAGCTTCAGCAGACCGTTGCCCTGGATCGATTTGTCTTCGACGCTCTCAATCCCGTTGATGTAGAGGAAGTGATACTCGTAGTAATAAACGAGGTAGCCTTCCATCTGCGCCGGGCTCATGCCGCCGTAAGGCTGGGCAACGTAAATCACCGGCAGGTTCAGGTCAGGGAAGATGTCAATGCGCATGCGCTGAATGGCCAGCACCGAACACAGCGCCACCGCAATGGCAATCACGACCACGGTGATGGGGCGACGCAGCGCAGCCCGCACCAGCCACATAAATCAGTGACCTCCTGCGGCGCCGAGCGCGTCCAGGAACGGCTGCAGGTTGCCCTGTGCAATCGCCAATCCTGAGAGCGCTCGCCACGCGTTCAGCCGAGCTAATGCGTCATCCATCTGCGCCTGTGCCAGCAGCGCCTGGGCTTCTGAAACCTCCAGGATGTTGGTCAGGCCGGCTTGGTATCGCGCCCTCGCCTGGCGCTCGGCGTCGGTCGCCGCCTGCAACTCCACCGGCGTGTTCTCAGCGATCGATCGAGCTCCGCTGGCAATGGCCCGCACCTTCTCCACTTGCGCGTTCAGCCCCAGCACGGTCTGGGCGTAATGCGCCTGCTGCGCGCGAACGTTTGCCTCGGCAATCTGCTTGCGCGAGCGCATTGCGAAAAAATCAAACGCCGGGAACGTAATGGTCACGCCTGCTGCCCAGTTGTAGCGATCCAGGCTCAACCCCGCGGCGCCGCCGCGAATGGTGCCGTCAACGTTGGCGCCGCTGCCGCGCCCGCTCAGCGACGATTGCAAATTCACTCGTGGTACATACGAGCGCTCCACCTCCCTGAGTTGCGCCTGGGTGAACTCAGCTCGGAACTGCTCTGCGCGCGCAACCGGACTGCTGCTTGCCGCAGAGCCAAACGATTCCGCCGTGGCGCCGGGAAGCTGCAGTACGTTGCCGGCATCAATCGCGATCACCGCCGGCGCAACTCCCAGCAATTCAGCGAGCGCTGCCCGGCCAACTTGCTCGCTGGTCTCTGCCTGGATCAGGCGAATGCGCGCCGCCGCAAGCTCCGCGCTCGCTCGCGATTCTTCCACTCCCGGACGCAACTGATTCTCCACCAGCGTGTGCACCGTCCTGAAAAACGTCTGCCTGCGCTCAAGGTCTGCCTTGCCGGCCTGCACCGCCTGCTGCGCCGCCGCTAAATCCAGGAAGGCCGCCGCCGTCATTGCCGCCACATCAAGCTCGGTGAGCTGCTTCTCAGCTTCCGCCATGCTCTGGGTGGCGCGCGCGCTGTTCACCGCCGCCCTGCGATAGCCAAAATCGAACGGCTCCCACGACGCCAGCACCCCGCCGGCGCTGCCCCACACGCTGGCATTATCGGCCGCCGGCAGCACCGGCCCGGTCAGTGACGGCACCACCGATTGCGGCAGCAGCAAGCCGAAAATGTTGTTGCGGGTGGCGCGATTGCCCTGCCACAACGCGTTTGCCGAAGGCAGGTAGCTGGTCTTGGCCAGCCCCACGCCGGCTCGCGCCGCATTCACGCGCTCAAGCGCCGCCCGGACCGCCGGGTAGTGCGCCTGGGCATACTGAATCGCCGCCGAGAGCGTAAGCGGCTTCGGCAGCGATGAAGCCGGCGATGTTGCATCCGCCGCCTGCGGCTGCGCCAGCGTGCTGCACGCGCCCGCAAGGAGAAGCGCGCTGAGCTTCAGGAAGATTCTCAACCTCGCCTCCTTCGGCTCGCGCCCTTGGCGGCGGCGCTGATCACATCTTCAAACAGCTCGCTGAACAGCTCCTGCACCCGCTCCTTCGCCACGCTCAGGGCGGCGCGGCCTGCCGGCGTAGCGCGATAAACTCGCCGCCGATTTCGCCCCGCCGTGGTCTCGGCCGATTTCAGCAGGCCTTTGCGTTCCATGCCATGCAGCAGCGGATACATGCGGCCCGGGCTGAGCCGGTAACCATGTCGGCGCAGCTCCTCGATCATCTCCAACCCGAAGATCGGCTCCTTCGACGCGTGATACAGCACGTGCAGCGGAATCAGCCCCGAATAAAGGGCGCGATGCTCCGGCGCAGAATATAGGCGCGGCATAAAACGCACAAACCATACCACAATCGGCTTTCGTTATCTAAAGTCGATATCAAGACGCATTCGTGACCGCGGCTCACACACGGAGATTCGCTGATCGGAACAGCGCTTGGGGGTGCTTGGTGGCGACAATTTCAAATTGGGCGGGATATCGGCTTTCGTGCCGGTAGCAGGCTGGTACACCTGGCCAGGTACCTGCATCGAGGGCAAAGGCGTGGAGCCTGATATTTTGGTTGAGAATTCACCGGAATGGCTGTCGGAAGGAGTCGATATTCA
>JAJPJZ010000348.1 GCA_021323935.1 Terriglobia bacterium
GAAGACCATCTGCTCCCACTTGATCTGCCCGAGGTAATCGTTCTTGATGATGCAAACCTTGACGGGCAACTGGTACTTCACCGCGGTGACGAAATCGCCCATCAGCATGGTGAATCCGCCATCGCCCACAAACGCGACCACCTGGCGGTTGGGATAGGCGTATTGCGCGGCGATGGCGTAAGGCAGGCCGGGCGCCATGGTGGCGAGGTTGCCGGAGAGCGTGTGGATCTGGCCGCGACGCGCGGGAATGTGCCGCGCCCACCAGGTAGCGATGGTGCCGCTGTCGCACGTCACGATGGCATCGGAGCGCAGGCGCTTGCCGATTTCACCCGCCACGACCTGCGGCTTCATCGGCTTGGTGTCAACGTGCGCCAGCTTATGCATGTATTCGTTCCATTCGCGCATGCCGTCCTGCGCCTGCTTGAGCAGGGAGCGGTTCTCGTTGCGCTTCAGGCGCGGCAGCAGCGCCTGCAGAACGGCTTTGGAATCGCCGATCAGGCCAACTTCAACCGGGTAGCGCAGGCCGATGCGCATGGGATCGTAATCAATCTGGATGCCGCGCGCCTGGCCGGGTTTGGGCATGAACTCGATGTAAGGAAAGGACGTGCCCACCATGAGCAGGGTTTCGCATTGCTCCAGCGCCTGCTGCGAAGGGCCGGTGCCGAGCAGGCCGATGGGGCCGGTGGTGTAAGGGCTGTCATCAGGCACGCAGGCTTTGCCGAGCAGCGCCTTGATGATGGGCGCGCCAAGCTTTTCGGCGAGCTGCTCGAGCTCATCGGTGGCGCTTAGGGCGCCGCGGCCGGCGAGGATGGCAATCTTGCCGCCCTTGTTCAGGATTTCGGCGGCGTGGGAAAGGTCAGCATCTGCAGGCAAGCCGCGCGACTTGCCGAGCGCTTGCGTATCGGCGTGGCCGGGGATGTTGCGCTTGGAGGCCTGCCGGTTCTTGACTTCTTTCTCCTGCACGTCAACCGGGATCGTGATATGCGATACGCGGTGGTAGGCGAGCGCGGTGCGAATGGCAAGCTCGGCAATCGGCTCCACATGAGTCGGGCCCATGACGCGCTCATCGAAGGCGGCAACATCCATGAACAACTTATCGAGCGCAACGTCCTGCTGCGTCATGGTGCCGATGAGGTCGTGATACTGCAGGCCGGTAATGGCGAGCACCGGCGCGCCATCGAGCTTGGCATCGTAAAGGCCGTTGAGCAGGTGAATGCCGCCGGGGCCGCTGGTGGCCAGGCACACGCCCAGTTTTCCGGTGGTCTTGGCATAGCCGCAGGCCATGAACGCGGCAGCTTCTTCGTGGCGCACCTGGACGAACTTGATCTTGTCCTGGTGGGTTCGCAGGGCTTCCATGATGCCGTTGATGCCGTCACCCGGCAGGCCAAAAATGACCTCCACTCCCCAATCGATCAGAACTTCAATCAGAACGTCAGACGCTGTCATGGGCGCGCACTCCTTCTGCAGATTCCCTGAGTAGGATGCCCGGCTGCCGCTAAACGCTGTCACTGAGCTGATGCTTGAGGTGAGCTGTGGCTTGTGGCTGGATCTCGGTTATTGCGTGCCGGCTGCGGCTGCTGCGTCTTCAGCCGCGTAGTCAAACACGCTGAGCGCGCGCGCCGGAGGATTGGCGCGCTCCCAGACAATGCTGCGGCGCAGGCCTTCATCGAAGCTCACGGCTTCGCGGTAGCCGAGCTCGCGGCGCAGGCGTTCGGTACTGGCTGCCCAATGCTGCGCAAGATTGCCCGGCACGCGAAGATGCTGCGGCGCCTGCTGGGGCGGCAACACGATGAACTTGCCGCGCCAGCCCACGGCACGCGCGATGGTGCGCGCCCACTCCAGTTCGCTGAACGCCTGCTGCTCGCCGACGTTGTAAACGCGCCCGCGCGCACGGTCGTCGCACACCGCCAGGGCGATGGCTGCAGCGACGTTTTCTACGTAGCCACGCGTCCAGCGCCAGGAGGCTAAATCGGCCGGCAGCAAAATGAAGTCGCGGCCATCGTCCATTCGCTTCAGGTAAGGCCACAGGCGATGGAGATAATCGCCGGGGCCATAGACAGCGGGCAGGCGCAGCACCGTTCCGCGGAGATCTTTGTCTCCAAGCACCACCCGCTCGGCTGGAACTTTGTCGTAATCGGGTGTGGCCCAGGCGACGATCTGCGCCAGCGCCTCAAGGTTTTTTGGTCCATACGGCGGCTTCGAGCGCAGCTCTGAATCTTCGCTGAGCGGAAGCGCCTGCAGCGGGCCGGGCTCGGTTCCGTGCAGCACGCCCACCGCGCGATACACATCCATGCTGCTCAGCGCCACATAACGCTCAGCCAGGCCGCGAAACAGGCGCATCGCGGCTTCGGCCTGCGCGGCCGAGCTCAGGATGAAGTCAACCACCGCCTGCGGGTTGAAGTCGCGAATTGCGCCGGCGCTTGCGGCTAAATCATGCCGATCGCCCGAGATCGAAGCTGCTGCTCCCGGGGCCACGCTGCTTCCGCGATGCAGCACCGCAACCTCATGCCCGCGCGATTGCAGCAGCGGCACAAGAAACCGGCCGATGAAGCCTGAGCCGCCGATGGCGAGAACGCGCATGCTTTACGGCTGGCGCGCGGCGGTGCGGTCGATGATGTCGCGCGCGGCGATCACGGTGTTGCAATGGATGGTGACGGTATCTTCCACGCTCTGCGCGTAGCCCCCGGCGTACGTGGCCATGATGGGAAGGTGGCGCGCGCGTGCCACCTGGAACACCAGCTCATCGCGCCGCTTCAGGCCGGCGATGGTGAGCCCAAGGCCGCCGAGCTGGTCTTGTTTATAGGGATCGGCGCCGGCGATGTAGCAAATCAGTTGCGGATCGAAGTGGCGGAAGGCGGAGCTCAGTGCATTATCGAGCCACGCAAGGTATTCGTCGTCGGTGGTGCCGTCAGGCAGGTTCACGTCGATGGATGAAGCC
>JAJPJZ010000205.1 GCA_021323935.1 Terriglobia bacterium
CGTTGAGCTGAACAGCGCAGCCGGGCCCGTCCCCATCGCGCTGGTAGTGAAGGGCACGGCGCCGCAGTAAGCGCAGAGGGTCGCAGCTTCGCCGGCGCAGCCGCATGGCGGGCCGGTGGCGTGAATCAGCTAAAATCTGCGCAACGTGAACAGCCGACTTTTTCGCAAGCACTTGCAGGGGCCCGCATGCCTCCTGTTGCTGGCGTGCGCAGCGGCAGCGCAAACCGCCCCGCGCAAGCCTGCAGCTCCGGCGCGCAACGGCAGCGCGGAAGCGGCAACCGCGGCGTACTTCAACCAGGTTCGCGGCAATCCGCTGCTGCTGCATGAATTTTTGTGGAAGATGCCGAAGGGCGGCGACCTGCACAATCACCTGACCGGTGCGGCTTACGCCGAGCATTACATCCAGCTCGCGGTGGCGAACAACCTGTGCGTTGACCGCCACACCGACGCGGTGTCGACGCAGAATTGCGCCAATCGCACGGCGCAGAATCAAGGCGATGCCTGCGCCGGGCAATTCGTGGCTGCCGGCTGCGCGCTGCGCGATCCTGTGCTGTATCGCGAGCTGATTGATGCCTGGTCGATGCGCGACTTTACGCCGCATCCCGGAGACGAATCGGGCCACGACCACTTTTTCGATAGCTTTGGCAAGTTCGGCGCGGCCGGCGCAGCCATCGGCGACCTGCTGGCGGAAGTCGTGGACCGCGCCGCGGTACAAAACGAACAATACCTGGAGCTGATGCTGACGCCCGGCATCGATGCCGCTTCAGTACTGGGCGCGCAGCACGGCTGGACCCAGCGCCCCGACGAAGCTGACGCCGCCTACTTTGACCGCATGCGCCAGGAGCTGATGGGCTCGGGCCTACCGCAAGTCGTTGCCAGCGGCCGCGAGTGGCTCGATCGCCAGGAGCAGCGCATGCGCGAGCTGATGCACTGCGATGCCGCGGCCGGCGCCGATCCTGCGCAGGCGGGCTGCGGAATGGCAGTGCGCTACATTGCGCAGGTACTGCGCGGATTGCCGAAGGAAGTTGTGTTGGCGCAGATGGCGGCGTCATTCGAGCTGGCGCGGCAGGACCCGCGCGTGGTCTCGGTGAACCCGGTCATGCCGGAAGATGCTTACGTCCCGATGCACGATTACGACCTGCACATGCGGATGTTTGCGTACTTCCACAAGCTCTATCCCGAGGTAAAGCTGGCTATGCACGCGGGCGAACTCGCGCCCGGCCTGGTGCCGCCCGCCGGGCTGCGCAACCATATCCGCGATGCGGTGGAGATTGCCGGAGCGCAGCGCATTGGCCATGGCGTTGACGTGATGTATGAAGACCGGCCGTTTGAGCTGCTGAGTGAAATGGCGCGCAACGGCATCGCCGTCGAAATCTGCCTGACCAGCAATGACGTCATCCTGCACGTGCGCGGCGACCGCCATCCGCTGCCCATCTACTTGAAATACGGCGTGCCGGTTGCGATTGCGACCGACGATGAAGGCGTTTCACGCTCGGACATGACGCGCGAGTACCAGCGCGCGGTCGAGAGCTACGGGCTGGATTATGTCGAGCTCAAGAAGATCGTGCGGAACAGCATTGAATATTCGTTCCTGCCCCCGGATGAGAAGAGCAGGGAGAAGCAGAAGCTCGAAGCAGCGTTTGCCGTCTTCGAACGCGAGGCGCGGGCCGGCGCACGGCCTTAGCTGGTTGTGATTACCAAGAGATTACAGGGAGGATGGGTCGTTCCGGGAGAACGGCGGAAATCGCTGCGTTGCGGTTTGAAGCTGTGCTGCGCATGTGGTGGAAAGCCGCGCCGGCGTTGTATATTTTTAAAGCTCCTTGCTCAGCCATTCCGCCCGACGAATCGGCTTCAGCAATTCCGCCAGACGAACAGGCCAACAGACGGAGGGTTTCATGCCCCGCCCCGATAAACGAATTGTGCGCTGCGGGTTAATCCAGGCCAGCACGCCGATGGCCGGCGATAAGCCGCTGGCCGATATCAAGAAGGCCATGCTGGCCAAGCACCTCAAGCTGATCGAACAGGCCGCCAGAGAAAAAGTGCAGGTGCTGTGCCTGCAGGAGCTGTTTTATGGCCCGTATTTTTGCGCCGAGCAGCACCAGAAGTGGTATGGCATGACCGAGCGCGTCCCGGACGGGCCGACCGTCAAGCTGATGCAGAAGATTGCGGCCAAGAACAAGATGGTGATCGTAGTGCCGGTTTACGAAGAGGAGATGACCGGCCTTTACTACAACACCGCCGCCGTCATTGATGCTGACGGCAAGTACCTGGGCAAATATCGCAAGCACCACATTCCGCAGGTGGCGCCCGGCTTTTGGGAGAAGTTTTATTTCACCCCCGGCGACACCGGCTATCCCGTGTTCAACACGCGCTACGCCCGCGTGGGAGTTTACATTTGCTACGACCGGCACTTCCCTGAGGGCGCGCGCATCCTGGGCCTGAACGGGGCTGAGATCGTGTTCAATCCTTCGGCCACGGTTGCGGGCCTGAGCGAATACTTGTGGGAGCTGGAGCAGCCGGCGCATGCGGTTGCCAATGGCTACTTTGTGGGCGCCATCAATCGCGTTGGCACGGAGAAGCCCTGGCAGATTGGCGAGTTTTACGGCAAGAGCTATTTTTGCAATCCGCGCGGCAAGATCATCGCGCAGGCCAGCCGCGATAAAGATGAACTGGTGGTGGCTGATCTCGATCTTGAGATGATCCAGGAAGTGCGCCAGGTCTGGCAGTTCTTCCGCGATCGCCGCCCGGAGAGCTACGCGCCGCTCACTGAGCAGAGCGGGCACGGCAAAGCCGCCGCGGCCGATTAATCGCAACCTGGTGACGTGACCGCTGATCAGTGCCGAAGGCGAGGCTCGGCTGCGCTGAGCTGCAGCGCGTTTAATTGGGCAGCATAGGAATAAATATGACCAAACAAGAAATCCTGCAGAAGCACAAGCAGTACCTGTTTCCTTCGGTTTTCAATTACTACTCGGAG
>JAJPJZ010000147.1 GCA_021323935.1 Terriglobia bacterium
CAGCTCACCCCGATCCAGCCCACCATCTCGCTGCGCGACCAAAGCACCACGCCGAGGCCGGCGCGAATGCCGTCACGATGCAGCAGCTCACGCACGCCCGTCGGCGCGGCAGCATCGTCCATCGCCACAATTTCAAGCCGCTGCTCGCGGATCTGGCGAAGAAGCTCATGCGTCAGCGGGACTTCAGAAAGGAAGCGCACCGCTTCCTCGCTGTGCCCGGCCAGGCCGCGGCAATTCAGCAACTGCTGCTCGTCGTCCCAAACGTAGGCGGAGCCGGCATCGGCGCCAAACAAGTCGATCACCTGGCGCAAGGCGGCATTCAGCACTTCATCCACGTTGAGCGACCGGTTCATCAACCCGGCCATGGTGTTGAGCGCGTACAGTTCGCGGTTCTTGCGGCGGATCTCTTCCTCGGCCTGCTTGCTGGCCGTGATGTCGAGCAGGAATCCCTGGTAGCTGGTGACTTTGCCGTCGGCGTCGCGGCTGGCAAAGCTGGTTTCAAGCACGAACACGGGCGAGCCGTCTTTCTTGCGCAACTCCAGCTCGTGGTTTCGCACGTAGCCAACTTCTTCCATCTGCCGCTCGATCCACTCCCGCGGCGTGGCGTTGCTGGCGGTGGAGTAGAGCGCACCGGCGTTCACCTGCATCAGCTCTTCGCGCGAGCCGTAGCCCAGCATCCTGACCAGCGCCTGGTTGCAGTCCATGATCTTGCCGTCGGGCGAGCTCACGAACACCGCCTCGCGCAGTCCATGGAAGAGCTGGCTGTAACGCTCTTCGGCGGCAAGCTGCGCGGTGATGTCGCGGATCACGTGCACGGTGCCGCTGCGCTCTTTGTGCGCTGCTCCCAGCGGCGAGGTCGAGACCACGGCGCGGAACCCGAAGCATGGATCCACCGCCTCAAAGCGCCCGGCTGAGACCAACTGGCAATACGGGCACAGCGCACTGGCGTCGGCTTTCGGAAAAGCCTGCTGCACGGTGCGGCCGATCAACTCCGCCGGAGTCACCAGAAGGCGATCAGCCATGCGGCGATTCACGCGCAAGAGGCGGCCCTGCTCGTCGTGCGAGAAGATCAGGTCTTCAATCGCATCGACCGTGCCTACCCATTCCTGTTTTGCGCGCCGCACCTGCTCGTAGCTGCGACGCAACTGCAAATAGGCCGCCACGCACAGGCAAAACAGCGCCAGCACCAGGTAGGTGCTGGCCAGCACAAGCTGCTGGCCGAGCGCGAAAGTGAAGTCAAGTCGTGGCATTGGTAATACTTACCGCCCGTGCGTCGGCGCCGGTTCGGGCAAAAGGGCGCATCCGGCCGGGGCGCGGCGGCGGAAGCCCTGCCCGTGCCAGAATGAAACCGGCCAGGCCCTAAGCAAACATCACGTAAGTAACACGAAGAGTTAAGGTTTTAGCCCTCTTTTCATTTGTTTTGGGTAACTTTAGTGTGAACATATCAGTTAATACCCCAAAGGAGAGGCCCTGTGGCTGCCGAACGCATCCTCGTCGTTGATGACGAAGATTCCATCCGCGAAATTGTGTGCTCGATGCTGGGTTCGGCCGGTTACCAGACGGCCTCTGCCGCTTCGGGCATTGAAGCGCTCGGCATTCTGGAATCGGGCGAAGAGTTTGCCCTGATGCTCAGCGACATGATGATGGCCGGCATGGATGGCCTGGCGCTGCTCGAACGCACCAAGGAACGCATTCCCGATATGCCGGTCATCATGGTCACGGCGGTGCACGATATTTCCGTAGCGCTGGGGTCGATCCGCAATGGCGCCTACGATTACCTGCTGAAGCCGTTTGAGCGCGAGCAGTTGCTGGCCACGGTGCGGCGCGCGCTCGAAAATCGCCGCCTGCGCCTGGAAAACCGCTCGTACCAGATGGACCTGGAAGCGCGCGTAGAAAAGAAAACTGAGCAGCTCCGCAACGCCATGACCGAACTGGAGCGCTCCTACGACATTACGCTGCAGGCCCTGGGTGACGCGCTTGACCTGAAGGACGCCGAGACCGAAGGCCACTCCAAGCGGGTAACGGCTTACACAATTGCGATCGCCAATAAGCTGGCGGTGCCCAAGGAAAAAATCAGCATCATCGCGCGCGGCGCCTTCCTGCACGATATCGGCAAGATGGCGATTCCGGATGCCATCCTGCGCAAGCCCGGCCCGCTCACGCCGGAAGAGCGGATGGTGATGCGCGAGCATTGCTACCGCGGCTACCAGATCGTGAAGCGCATTCCCTTCCTGCAGGAAGCCGCTGAAATCGTTTATGCGCACCAGGAGTTCTATGACGGCACCGGCTACCCGCGCGGGTTGAAGGGCGACGAGATCCCGCTCGGCGCGCGCATTTTCGCCATCGGCGACACCCTCGACGCCATTACTTCAGACCGGCCGTATCGTCGCGCGCAGTCGTTCAAGGCGGCGCAGGCTGAAATCGTTCGCTTTGCCGGCCGGCAGTTCGACCCGGAGATCGTGCGCGTCTTCACCGGCATTCCTGAATCGTTCTGGGACGGGCTGCGGAAAGATATTGACGGCCAGACGTACCGCTTTTCGTATCCGCGGAAGCAGGCGCTGGTCGGAGCGTAACGGCTACTGCGCGGTGTTGAGCGAGTCGGCGACGCGATTCAGCGCCAGTTGAATGCGGTCGATTTCGCGCTGGGCGGCTTCGTTCCAATCCAGCAGAGCTTCGGGAGCGCGATGCAGGTTGGCCGCGAGCCAGCGCAGCCGCTCCCGGCCGCTTTCCGTAAGGAACAGAACGCCGATGCTGCCTACGCCCAGCACCGTCAGCGGAACATACCATTTGCGCATTTTTGCCTCCGCGAACTCCCCGCTTGTCCCATGGGCCGCAGGCGCCCGAGCACCCGGCGCTGCTTCAGATTTTGACGCATTTTTCCTCAACAGGGTTTCAGAGCGGCTGCACAATTCCTGGTGATGATTTGCGGGTTCCGAATAAACGCTCAGGAATTCCCGAAAATCGAGTACACTGCAAACCGGCTTGGCACGCCCAATCTCCCACGCCAGTACTCTGAAAGCGGCTGCTGGGAAGCCGGCTGAACACAGTATGGCCATCACACGATCCTATGCACTTGACGTTGTCTGGCAGTTCGCGGCTGATGAAGCGGTGAACGCCGGCTCTGACTTTATCGAACCGGAACACTTCCTGGTGGGAATCTGCAGCATTGAGAAGCTTTTTTCAGCCGAACGCGACACCAACAAGATGACGTCATACGCGCTGAGCAGCGTGCGCGCGGAATGGCAGGACGTGCTGGCCATCCTGCTGCATGCCCGGCTTACGCCCAGCGTGCTGCGGCGCGAGCTGCGCAAAAGCCTGCCGCGCGGCGCCGCCACTCCAGGCCAGGGCCGCACCGTGAACCGCTCAGAACGCGCCCGCGGCGTGTTTGCCGCTGCCGAAGCCACCGCCAAGAAAGTGGGCTCAAACCTGGTGGGCGTCAGCTATCTGCTGGAAGCGCTGCTGCACGATGAAGCCGTGGCCGGCGGCCTGAAGGCGCATGTGCGCGACTTCCACGCGTTTCGCGAGATGGTGTCGCTGGCCGCCAAGCGCCCGCTGCAGGCATTCCCCGCCGTCGCGCAGAAGGCTTCGACCTCGGCCTCAATGCTGGGCGAAATTCCACCGGACCGCAAAGCCGCAGGAAAGTAACCGGGTTCCGAGCCGCGCCGTTTGCCTTGGCCCTCACGTGAGATGACTCAGCGAGTCAGCCGAATCGTGATCTGGCCGGCGAATCGAGCCGATGGCTGTCGTCACGCGATTCCGCGTGCCATAAACACAAGAGTCTTGTAGCTGCGGGTTGGGCTAGCGTTTCTTGCCGGTCTTCGAAGACGGCTTTGCCTTTTTCGGCGCTGCTTTTCTTGCTGCGGCTGGCTTGGCAGGCCGGGATTTCGTCGGCTTCTTTGCCGTAGCCTTGGCCGGGGCCCTGGCCGGAGCGGCCGCTTTCGAAGGCGCGGCGGTCTTCGCGGGGGCCGGCGCGGGCGGCTTGATGGCCGCAGCAGGGGCGGCCTTGCCTGCAGCACCACTCACCGCCTTGGCGGCGGAAACAGGTTTGGCGGCGGCAGCGCTCTTTGCAGGCGCGGGAGCCGGCTGCACGGCCTGCGGCGGCGCGGGCTTCTCGCCTTTGGCGCCTTTCTTCTTTGCGCCAGCAGAAGGCGCCGCAGCCCCGGGTGGAGGCTGAGCAGGCATGGCGGCCGCGCCTTTGATGCCGGCCATCCCTTTAAGGCCGGCGCCGGCAGCTTTGACCGCAGCTTCGGCCTTGGCACGCCCGCGGCGCGCCGGAGGCGGCGGAGGCGGGGGCGGCGGCTCGTAGGGCTTCAGGAACTTAATGATCTCGTTGTGCGCGCGCAGCTTGCCATCGAGCATCAGGCGAAAAGCTTCTTCCGCCAGTTTGGGATAAACCGGCAGGTCGGGCGTGATGCGCAGTTCGGCCATCTCAGGCAGCGGCAACTTTTGCTTCAGCTCGCGCCACTTGCCCAGGAAGTTCCGCAGCTTTTGCGTGACGCCCTGCTGCCGCGAAGTGTTCTCGAGGAACAGGATGGTCTCCGGCCGCGAATTCGACAGCAGGTCCCAGGTACGCGAAGGCGTAGCGGCTTCCTTGCCGCCGAGTCGCCTGGAAAGCTCCTTGGCTTCACTCTCGAGATTGCGCCAGGCGGCGACGAATTCCTTGTGCGGGA
>JAJPJZ010000084.1 GCA_021323935.1 Terriglobia bacterium
GGCGCGCTGCAACAGCCGCGCCAGCTCCAGGTCGGGGCCGGCCAGCTCCGTGCGCCCGTCAACCACCATGACGATGGCGGCAGCTTCAGCGAGCGCAACTCGCGCCTGCGCGAAGATTTGCGTGGGGATGAAATCTTTTTCGTCAGGAATAATGCCGCCGGTATCGACCACGCGCAACCTGCGCCCGTTCCACTCGGTGGTGCCGTAGAGGCGGTCGCGAGTGATGCCGGGTTCGACGCCCACGATTGCGCGGCGCCGGCCCACAATCCGGTTGAATAGCGTTGACTTCCCGACGTTTGGCCGCCCCACGATGGCGATGAGCGGCAGAGTTGTGTCAGCCGGCTGGACGTGAGGCGTGAGGTCAGCACCCGCATCTTCCATTTCCGGCTCAGGTGGCTCGGTATCGCGAGTTTTTGCGCGGGCACTGCGGGGCATCACGGTTATTATAAGTTTCGCGCGCGTGATTCCACGGCAGGCGGCCGCAATGAGTTCAATTCCACAAACTGCATCGCAAGCCGCTCCCGCGCCGACGCCCAGACCGGCCAGCTCGCTTTATGGGTTCTTTGGGCCGGGCGGCGTGCTGGCGAGGTCGCATCCGCAGTATGAATTTCGCCGCGGCCAACTGGAAATGGCGCAGGCGGTGGAGCAGGCGCTCGAAAAAAAACACCACCTGATTGTTGAAGCCGGCACCGGCACCGGCAAGACGCTGGCCTATCTGCTGCCCATCGTTCGCTCCGGCAAACGCGTGATCGTTTCAACCGGCACAAAGAACCTGCAGGAGCAGCTCTTTTACAAAGACGTTCCGTTTCTGGAGCAGGCGCTAGCGCCCGGCGGCGAAAACCGGCTGCGCGTCTGCTACATGAAAGGCCGCAACAATTATCTGTGCCGGCAAAAACTTTACGATCTTGCCCATCAGCCGCTGCTCAATGGCCTGGAAGAGATCGAGCAGTTCCGCGCGATTGCTGCCTGGGAGCAGAGCACGATCAACGGGGACCGGGCCGAGCTGGCCGACCTGCCGGAGCTCTCATTGCTGTGGCATCGGCTCGATGCTCGCGCCGAGGCGTGCACCGGCCAGAAGTGCCCGCAATTCGAGCGCTGCTTTATCACTGAAATGCGCCGCCGCGCCGCCGAAAGCGACATCATTATCGTTAACCATCATCTCTTCTTTGCTGATCTGGCCCTCAAGCTGTCGGCTGAGGATGCGCCCGAGGCCGGTATTCTGCCGGAATACTCGGCGGTGGTGTTCGATGAAGCCCATGAATTGGAAGATGTCGCCGGCCAGTACTTCGGCATTATGGTGAGCAATTTGCGGGTTGAGGAGTTGTGCCGCGACACCGAGCATACCCTGCGGCAGAAGCAGGTCGCTGCGCCTGACGTCATTTCCGCAGCCGCGTCCTTGCGGCAACGCTCGCAACTGTTTTTCGCAGCGCTGCCGGCCGGCGAGGGCCGCTTCGCGTTCGATTCGCGGCGCGAGTTCCTGGAAGAAAACGGCGACGACTTCCTCGCATTCTCGCAGGCACTGGGCCGGCTTGAATCTGAACTGCAGGGCTTGAGCAACAAGCCTGACGAGGCTCACAACCTGATTCGCCGCACCTCCGAACTGCGGATGCAGCTTACGTTCATCCTGGAAACTACCGATCCCAACACGGTGGTGTGGATTGAGCGCCGGCGCACGGCGCGCGCAGCCATGCTCGGCACCGACGCAGGGCCGCACAATATTTTCCTGCAGGCCACGCCCATCGACGTTTCCGGAATCCTGCGCGAAACCTTGTTTGACAAGCTGGAGAGCGCCATTCTGACTTCGGCGACGCTGGCGGTGAGCGGCGGCTTTGATTATGTTCGCCAGCGCCTGGGCCTGGAACATGCACGCGAATTGCTGGTCGCCTCGCACTTCGACTATTCCGCCCAGTCGCTGCTCTATGTTCCCCCCGACCTGCCTGACCCGCGCATCGAGCAGTTTGCTCCACGTGCCGCCGCCCTGATGCGGCGCATTCTTAAAGCCAGCCGCGGGCGCGCGTTTTGCCTGTTCACCAGCTACTTGCAGATGCAGGATTTTTATTCGCGCCTGGTTGCTGAACTTGATTTCCCGTTGCTGCTGCAGGGCAGCGCGCCGCGTTCGGCCTTGCTGCAGCAGTTTCGCGAGACTCCGAATGCCGTGCTGTTCGCCACGTCATCGTTCTGGCAAGGGGTTGACGTGCAGGGCGAGCAGTTGAGCTGCGTCATCATTGACCGGCTGCCCTTCGCGGTGCCGAACGATCCAGTGGTTGCGGCGCGCATCCGCGCCCTCGATGCAAGCGGCCGCAATGCGTTCTTTGAGTACCAGGTGCCTTCCGCGGTCATCACGCTGAAGCAGGGCTTCGGCCGGTTAATTCGCTCGCTGCACGATCGCGGCGCGCTTGTGCTGCTCGACAATCGAATCCTCAAGAAGCACTACGGGAACGTGTTTTTTGAAAGCCTGCCGCCGTATCGCCGCACCACCCGGATTGAAGATTTGGAAAGCTTTTTTAATGGTTAGCTTCGCTCGATGCGCGCGGTTCGAAGCGTCTCGCTTACCGGCCATTCGTAGGGGTTAAAGCCTTGCCTCCGATCAGCAGCCGCCACATCTGAAATGCACTATACTGCTCGCCCGCGATGAAAGTGTTCCTCATCATTCCGGCGGCGGGCCTGGGCACGCGCATGAATGCGCCCAGCGCCTCCGGAAAAGCCGCGGGCGCTGCCGGCCAGGCGGCCAAGCAGTTCACCGAGCTCGATGGCGCTCCCATCCTGGTGCACACCCTGCGCCGTTTCGCTCACCTGACGGCGGTTGCCGGCATCTTCATTGCGATGAGGAGCGCGGAGGCGGAATGGTTTGAGGCGCGCCTGCGCAAGGAGAAGTTCGCATCGTTGATTCGCATCGTTGAAGGCGGCGACCACCGCCAGCAATCAGTGTCGAACGCACTTCAGCAAATCAAAGCCGCTGATGACGATATCGTTCTGGTGCACGACGCGGTGCGGCCATTCGTCGATCGTGAAACCATTGACCACGTAATCTCGGTTGCCGACCGCTGCGGCGCGGCCATCGCCGGCATTCCCGCGGTCGATACCGTCAAGCAGGTGGAGCGCACCGCCGAGGGCGCCGTGATCGCTTCTACGATTCCGCGCGAGCGAGTCGTGCTGGCGCAGACGCCGCAGGGTTTTCGCTTTCGATTGCTGCAGCGCGCATTCGAGCAGGCCGCCGCAGAAGGGTTCATCGGCACCGACGAAGCGTCGCTGGTCGAACATATCGGCGAAGCGGTTGCGGTGGTGATGGGCTCGGCCCGAAACATTAAGATCACCACGCCTGCCGACCTGGAGCTTGCCGAATTTTATTTTTCAGTTGACGCTCGACGGGCGAATTTTTCGAATGGCGATTAGTTCGCGGCGAGCAATGTTCATCGGCGGCCGCTCCGCAGGTAAGTCATGAGAATTGGCTACGGTTGGGATTCGCACGAGTTCAAATCGGGAGTACCGCTGCGCATCGGCGGCGTTGAAGTGCCGCACCCCAAGGGGCTCGCTGGTCATTCTGACGGCGATGTGCTCCTGCATGCCATCACCGACGCGCTGCTCGGCGCCGTCGCCGCGGGCGATATCGGCACGTTCTTCCCGCCCACCGATCCGCATTGGAAGGGCGCCGATTCGGCAGTGTTCATCGCTGAAGCAAGCCGAAGAGTCGCGGGCGCGGGATTCAGGATCGTAAACCTTGATTCCACGCTCATCCTCTCCGAGCCGAAGATCGGTCCGCTGGCGCACAAGATTCAAAAGCGCGTGGCTGAACTCCTGGGCATTGATGCCGGCGCGGTGGGAATTAAGGCAAAGACTCCGGAAGGCATGGGCACTGAAAACGCAGCTATCGCGCACGTGGTGGTGCTGCTTGAACGAAAGCCGGAACGCTAGACCATTGCGTTCTCGGCCATGCCGGCAGCTTGCACCGAATTGCCGCCGCGCCGCTTGGCGCGATACAGCGCAGCATCAGCCGCCTGCAGCAGCGCTTCAGGATCTTCGGCGTGAATCGGGTAAGTCGCGATTCCGAAGCTGCCGGTCACGCCGCGCTGGCGCAAGCGGCCATCGCCAGCAAGCCAGCCGCGAAGGCGTTCGCAAAGCACGATCGATTGCTCCAGCGCAGTTTCCGGCATCAGGATCACGAACTCATCTCCGCCGTAGCGCGCCACCACGTTGGAGTGGCGGCAATGTTCTTCCAGCAGGCGCCCTGCGCGCGCCACCACCAGGTCGCCTTCCATGTGGCCCACCGAATCGTTTACCCCCTTGAACTTATCAAGGTCAACCATGACGACTGAGAATGGCCGCCCCGAGCGCACCGCCCGCCGCCATTCTGATTGCAGCGCTTCAATGAAGTAGCGGCGCGTCTTGACGCCGGTCAAACTGTCGGTAATGGCCTGCTGCTGCATGCCCTGGAAGACGGACGCATTGTGCAGCGCTGCCGCCAGCAAGCCCGCCAGCGTGCCGAGCGTAAGGATTTCCTGCTCGCCGAAGGCGTTCTCGCGCGTGCTCTCAACGTTCAGCACGCCAAGCGTCGTGCCCCCGTGCTGGATAGGGGCGCACAGCACCGAGGCAGCGCCGGGCAGCAGCGCGCCTGAAATTTCGCTACTTGATTGCGCCACAATCACCCGCCCGCTGTGCGCCGCTCGGCCGATCATGCCGGCCACTACCGGCAGAGTGCGCTCCCGCAGATCAGCCGAGCAGCCGGCCTCGGCGCGCATTGCAATAGTGTTGTTTGCGTAATCGATGATGCCGATTCCCACGTGGTCAAACTTGAAGTTGCTGCGGATCTCGCGGCTGATTTCCTCGAGCATTGCGGAGGCGTCGCTGGCTGAAATGGCGCGCCTTGAAACATTGTTCAGGAAGGCAAGGTAGCGTGAGCGGCTGCGCTCCTCCAGCGCCATGCTCTCATAGACCACCATGATCATGGCCATGCCCAGCATCATCTGCGGGATCGGCCCAAGCACGTGCCCCCAGATTCCGATGCGCTGAAAAAACTGGTGGCGGTCGGTCAGCAACAGCAGCGGGACCCAGAACCAGAGCGCCAGCGCCAGCACGCGAAAGCCGAGCGACTCGGCATCGCGGGCGTGCTTCCAGAAGCGGATGCCGGCAATGGCCAGCAACGGCGCCGCGCCCACCTCAAGCGGCGCATGCTGAACGACGTAGCCGTTCAGGTGAAGCTCGCCCCATCTAGCCGGCACGCTGCGCGCCAGCACGTCATACGCTGACCACAAGCTGCCCGCGATCAGCAGTGCCGTGTCAGTGCGGCGCCAGCGCTCATCGCGGCGAACGATGCGGGTCGAGCGGAATACCAAAACCGTCATCACCACGAAGCCGAGATTGCTGGCCAACTCGATCCACGGCGACGCGTATCCCCCAAAGTAGGCGATCAGCGTGATGCGCGAAAGCGCATACGCCGCCCAGGCAAATTGCCAGGCGCGGATGTAGGCATTGCGGGTGCGGTGATAAAGGAACGTGAACACCGCGAGCAATAGCAGCGCGATGCCGCCAGGGATGGCGCTAATTCCTGCCGATGGAGGATTCACCACAGCACCTTGCGTGCGTCACACCTCGAACGCCGCGGCGACTGTGGGGGCTGGGGCGCGCGGCGCGAAGAAGCGCAGGGCACACATTGTTGTGCAGTTCCGCGCTGCTGGCAACACCTTTCTGCCAGCACCAAGGCAAAATTATGCCGCCGGGGCATTTTGGGAAGGCGCGTCCCCGTTGCCGGCAGGGCGCCGTTTGGGCCGCGTTTACGCCGGTTTCGGCCGCCTTTTGATGATCGCGTGCCAGGTTGCGTAAGATCAAAGGTCATGGGTGATTCTGCCGGCATTCGCGTGCGCTTCGCACCTTCGCCCACCGGCTTTCTGCACGTCGGCAGCGCGCGAACCTTCATTTTCAATTGGCTGTTTGCCCGCCGCCTGGGCGGGACCGTGATCCTGCGGGTTGACGACACCGATGCGGAGCGCAACACCGAAGCTTCGCTCAACTCGATTTTCGAAGGACTGGAGTGGCTGGGGCTGGCGTGGGACGAGCAGTATCGCCAGTCGCAACGGCTCGAGCTGCACCGGAAATTGGCGCTCTCAATTTTCGAGAAAGGCCTTGCCTATCGCGACTTTACGCCGGCGCATACCGGCGAAGAAGGCAAGGCGCTGGAATACGCCGGATGGCTGTTCAATCCCGGCATGCGCGAGCTTTCGCGCGCTGAGAGTGACGCACGCGCCGCGCGCGGCGAGCCGTTTGCCTTGCGTTTTCGAGTGCCGCGCGACCGCGAGGAATCCGTCGCGTTCGCCGATGCCGTTTATGGCGAGCAGTCAAAATCCACCGCCGATATCGAAGA
>JAJPJZ010000235.1 GCA_021323935.1 Terriglobia bacterium
CAGGTAGCCGCCGAGGCCCATGGCAATTGAGCCGGCGGCAATTTCCGCCAGCCCGGCTGCCAGGATGATGTGCTGCGGATGCTGCAGCGATGAGTTGGCCACCGCGCCGCTCATGCCCGCGGCCAGCGCGAACGGCACGGTCAGGCCATCGGACATGCCGATCACGATGTCGCGCACCGTGGCATTGCCGGTGAAATGTCGCTCTACGTGTACGGTTTGGGCCATGCAGTCACTCAACCTGGCGGGCGCAGCAGCGCGCCCGGGAATTCAGAATGTGGCATTTTACCTGACGCTACTCGGCGGCAGCATCGCCCAGCTCAGGATGCGAGGCCAGGTATTGCCGGGCCTTCTCGACCAGTTCGCGCTCGCCTTTGTAGGAAAGCTGGCGGCCGGCCTCGTCCAGCGGGATCCAGCGGGCGCCGGCCACTTCGTGCTGCATTTCAGGCGCGATGGCGCCGATTTCGCCGCTGAGATAGCGGAGCAGGTAGAAGCTGACGATCTTGAATACGCGGGCGCGATCGCCCCAGGTGCGCGTGTACACGTAGCGAATGTCGCCCAACTTGGTGATCATGGCGGCTTCGAGGCCGGTTTCCTCGCGGACTTCGCGCAGCGCCGTCTGCTCCGGCTTTTCGCCCGGATCAACCATGCCTTTGGGCAATGCCAACGCGGGTTTGCCGGGATTATCGTTGTCACGCCGGGGCTGGATCGCGGCCAGCCACCAGCGCCCGCGCATTCTGCGCAGCACCATGCCGCCCGCCGAAACTTCACGCGCCATAGTCAGAGGGTAACGTACAAAACTGCACTTTGGTGCTCACCGTCGCCATGCGGCTGTTGAACCCGGCGCCCGGCAACGCCAGCCTATATACAGGTGCAAAAGCCGGGTTCGGTGATGCTTGCGGGCCCGGGAACGGTGTGCACCATTTTTGCGGCATTGCGCAGGAATGGCGCATCACTCCGGGGTAGCTGCGCATCCTAAGTCTCAGGGGCTGCGGGTCTCGACTGGCCGGGGTTGCGCGGGTTTATAGCAGCAGGGCAGCAATGGGCAAACTGTCACAAGTCGTTCGCACCGTGCGCGCATTCACCGATGCCTTTGTGCATCCGGGCGCGCCTGAAGACGTTTCATTCGCGCGACCGCGCATCGGGCTGGCGCTGGGCGGCGGCTTTGCCCGCGGCCTGGCCCATGTCGGCGTAATGAAGGTGCTGGACGAGGAAGGCGTTCCGATCGATTACATAGCCGGCACCAGCGTCGGCGCCGTGATGGGCGCCATGTACTGCAGCGGCGTTTCCGTGCGCGAAATGATCGAACTGGCCGCGCTGGTCCGCTTCCGCGATTTTGCCCGCTGGACGGTTTCACGCTTCGGGTTCTGCAGCAACGACCGCATGGCGCCGTTCCTCACGAAGCTGCTGAAATGCGGCACCTTTGAAGAATTGAAGACACCCCTGATCGTGACCGCCACCGATTTCGTTACCGGTGAGCCGGTGCTGTTTCGTGATCGCGGCCCGCTGGTGGAGGCTATCCGCGCAAGCTGCGCATATCCGGGAATGTTTCTGCCTCTCAACATCAATGGCCGCCTGCTCATCGACGGCCTGCTGGCCTATCCGGTGCCCAGTGAGCCGCTGAAGAGCAGCGGAGCCGACCGCGTCATCTCCGTTTACCTGAGCGCGCACTGGGTCAACAACAAGGGCCCGCGCCATATCTTCGATGTGATCGGCCAATGCTTCTCCATCGCGCAGGCCAAGATGTGCGGCGCGTGGCAGGCCGCGTCAGATGTGGTGTTGACGCCTGACGTCAGCGGCTTCGGCTACGATCAGTTTGAGCGCGCCGCCGAACTCATTGCGGTGGGCGAGAATGTGGCGCGCCAGGCACTGCCGCAAATCAAGTCGTGGCTGGCTGCTCCGCAGCCGGTGGCGAAGCCGGCGGCCAAGCTGCCCAAACTTGCGCCGCACTCGGCCGGCATGGGCGTTTCTGAAGTCAAGGCCTGATCTCGCGCTCCGCGCGAATCTCGCGCGATCTGCCGTAACATGAACGTTTGACGGCCGCAAAACCGGCGCGCAACGCCTTGCCGCGTTGACCCGCGCCATCACTCGCAATAGACTGTCAGCGATCATTCATCTTCTTGGCCCAGGGACTTCCCCGTGAAAACCTACCGTTCGCCGCGCGATCTCGTATCGGTGATCCAGGAAATGTTGCGCGAGCCCCATCGCATGAGCGAGCAGCCGCACTTCGGCGCCACGTTTTCACCTCACGCCCAGAGCCACACCGCGCCGCTTGAGGCGGTTGTGCGCGCCCTGCACGACGGGCGGCATTATTTTTGGGTCGGCATTTACCTGCTGATCGGCGAAACCCTGGTCCGGCAGGCGTTTTGCGGCCCCGTGCCGCCGTGCCATTCATTTGCGCTCGGCCAGGGCAACGTAGGCACGGTGGGTCAGCTCGGCACGACGAAAGTTGTTCCTGACGTTGCCGCTGACGCCGCTTACCGCGTGTGCTTTCGCGAAACCAGGTCAGAGCTGCTGGCGCCCATCAAGATCGGCACGCGCGTGCTCGGCGTCATTGACGTTGAAAGTGACCAGCCCAATGCTTTCGGCGGTGAAGATCGCGTGCTGCTGGAGCGAGTAGGCGACGTGCTCGCGCGTTTCCTGATGACCGACGGCAAATACGTGCTGCGCCACGCTCGCGAGCACTGGCTGAATTCCGGCGATGGCCGCAAGCGCCCCACCCGAGCTACTGCCGAGGCGCACTAGCACTCAATCTTCACCTTTTGCAGCAAGCGAGACGGCCCGCGGCTGCATCTCTCTGAATTGCGACTCCAATTACCTGCCGTGACTCACACGCACAGGCGGCTGACGGCGTATCGTTATTACAGCGTGCCGTCGCGCTGTTTTGTGTTCTTCAGGCCCAGGACTCGTCAATCAACGCCAATGGAATGGGGCACGAGGAGAAGAGAGATCGCACCGGCATGACGTTTGAACTGCACATCTCGCGCGCCGCGCGCGACAAGTACGAGTTCGATGATGTGCTGTTTTCCAGCAGCGGCACGGCTGTGTTTGCCAACCTGGCTGCTACCCGTAAGATTGCACGCCGAATGAATCAAGTGCGCCGCGCAGCTCAGAACCCTGAGCTTGCGGTGCATGCGGGCACGCTGAACGCCATGGGCCTGATTGATGAGGCCCTGCACCTCATCCTGCAGCTTTACCGCGAGCAGCGCGACCCCAAAGCACTGACCGATGGGCTCGCGTTCCTGGAGCGGCGCCTGGGCAGCGACGCGCTCGACACGCTCCTGCTGGAATTTAGCCAGCAATTTCCTACGGTCGCGGTGTATCGCGGAAAGCAATCTGCCGCTGAGTGGCTGGCGCAATCGACCGGCAACGTCGCCAACCGCTCGATCGCGCTCGAGGAAGCATTGTTCCTGTGGCTGGCCAACGCTAACCCCGCATTCAAAAAATATAACGAGCTGTTCGACGATTCCCTGCTCAGCGCGAGCACCGCGTATCCGCAGCTTGCGCCACTGCTGCGCGAATTTTTCGAGACCCGGCCGCGCTTCGGCCCTGACGATCAGAACGTCTTTGACCTGCTGCGCGCGCCCGCCCTGGCCGCTCCCGATTCGCTTTCAGCGCAACTGGAATTCATTCGCCAAAAGTGGACTGCGCTGCTCGGCGACTTTATCGAACGGCTAGCCATTGCCGTCGGCGTGCTCGAAGAAGAAGAGCTGGCCATCTGGATGCAGTTTCATCCGCCTGACCCGTCGCGTCCCTTCGGCGGCGGCTTGACCGGCGATTCCAGCGTTGCCGCCGTCCCGCGCTTCGGCCAGCACGCCGAGCAGGAATACGAAGCCTTCAGCGCTGACGTTGAATGGATGCCGCGCACCGTGATGATTGCGAAATCCGCCTACGTGTGGCTGCACCAGCTCAGCCGCAAGTACGGGCGCCACATCCATCGCCTCGACCACGTGCCCGACGAGGAGCTCGACCTGTATGGGCGCCGGGGCTTCAATGCCATCTGGATCATCGGCATCTGGCAGCGCAGCCGCGCCTCGCAACGCATCAAGCAGTTGACCGGCAATGCTGAGGCCGGAGCTTCCGCCTATTCGCTTTATGACTACGTGATCGCTGACGACCTGGGCGGCGAAGGCGCCTACATGAACCTGCGCGATCGGGCCGCCGCGCGCGGCATTCGCCTGGCCAGTGACATGGTGCCGAACCACATGGGCATCGATTCCCGCTGGGTGATGGAGCACCCCGACTGGTTCATTTCCCTGCCCTACCCGCCGTTTCCCGCCTACACCTATGGCGGCCCTGACGTCTCCAACGACAGCCGCATTGAAATCAAGATTGAAGACCATTACTACAATCGCACCGACGCGGCCGTCACGTTCATGCGGCGCGACCGCAGGAGCGGCGACACGCGCTTCCTTTACCACGGCAATGACGGCACCAGTTTCCCATGGAACGACACCGCGCAGCTCAATTACCTGAAGCCTGAAGTGCGCGAAGCCGTTATTCAAACCATTCTTCACGTCGCGCGGCAGTTCCCTATCATCCGCTTTGACGCCGCCATGACGCTCACCAAGAAGCACTACCAGCGCCTGTGGTTCCCTGAGCCGGGCACGGGCGCGGCCATTGCTTCGCGCGCCGAATACGGCCTGACCAAGGCGCAATTCGATGCTGCCATGCCCCAGGAGTTCTGGCGCGAGGTGGTGGACCGCGTGGCGCGTGAAGCTCCGGGCACGCTGCTGCTGGCTGAGGCTTTCTGGCTGCTCGAGGGCTACTTTGTCCGCACCCTCGGCATGCACCGCGTGTATAACAGCGCCTTCATGAACATGCTGCGCGATGAGGAGAACGCGAACTACCGCAGCGTGGTCAAGAACACGCTCGAGTTCGATCCGGAAGTGCTCAAGCGCTACGTCAACTTCATGAGCAATCCTGACGAGCGCACCGCCATCGACCAGTTCGGCAAAGGCGACAAGTATTTCGGCTGCTGCGTGCTGCTGGCCACGATGCCGGGGCTGCCGATGTTCGGCCACGGGCAAATCGAGGGCTACACGGAGCGCTACGGCATGGAGTATCGCCGCGCATACTTTGACGAGCATCCGGATGAATGGCTGGTGGCGCGCCACGAGCGCGAGATCTCGCCGCTGCTGCATCGCCGCTGGCTGTTTGCCGAGGTGCAGAACTTCCTGCTCTACGATTTTTATCGCGATGAAGGCGGCGTAAACGAAGACGTGTTCGCATATTCCAACCAGTCGGGCAGCGAGCGCGCCCTGGTCATCTACAACAACCGCTACGCCGCAACCCGCGGCTGGATTCGCGCCTCCGCCTCTTACGCCGAAAAAGATGCGAACGGCAAGCACCTGCGCCAGCGCACGCTGGGCGAGGCTTTTGACCTGCCGCGCGATCCCGCGCAATACGTCATCTTTCGCGATGCCGTCACCGGGCTTGAGCACCTGCATCGCAGTGTTTCGCTGGCCGAGCAGGGCATGCACATCGAACTCGGCGGCTATCGCTACCACGTCTTCCTCGACTGGCGCGACGTTCGCGATGACGGCACTCGCCGCTGGGGCGCGCTCTGCGATCGCCTGCAGGGGCGCGGCGTATCGAGCGTTGAAGATGAGCTGCGCATGATGGATCTGGAGCCGGTGCACTCCGCCCTGCACGCGCTGCTCGATCGATCGATCATCACGGAATTTGTGGCCCTCCAGGGTCAAAGCCAGCATGAGGATCGCCTCCGCCCCGCCGACCGCAGCCCTGCCGAAGACGGCGCGCGCTTAGCGCCGGCCACGCAACTTGCTTCCCGGCGCGTGAGCGAATTCTTGCTTGAGGCACGGCGCTTCGTGCAAAGCTCCGCCGGCCACGCCATCGGAGTTGCCGAACTCGGCGACTTCCGCGGCGATCGCGAAGCCGCCCTCCGCCGCTTCGAGCAGCGCGTGCGTGCCGCCGCGCGCCTGCCGTTGCTTGAGCAGGAATTCAGCGGTGCCTGGCCCGCCGAGGCCTGCGCCGTGCTGCCGTCGGTACACGGCGACCGGGAAGACGCGCATGCCATTTGGGCCACGTTGCTGGCGTGGGCAGCTCTTGAAGCGCTGGGCAACATGCATTCACCTGCGTCTTCTGAATC
>JAJPJZ010000031.1 GCA_021323935.1 Terriglobia bacterium
AGCGGCTCGTGATGGCCGATCCTGCAGGGTTGAAGAGCAGCTAAGTTTGTACTGAACATGGTGTCCTGGATGCTTTTCGGGAGCACGGGACCCGATCCCAGAAGTGCTACAAAGCTTTATTCCCGTTCACGCCCCACCCGCGAACGCAGGTGCGCTTGGTCTCAGGAACCCCTCGCGAAATCTCGGAATTTTGGGGCAGCGGTGCTGCGTGCGCTGCGGTCGGCTAGATTTCGGCGGCAGCTTTTTTGACCAGTTCCCATGCCTGCTCGACATCTGCCCACGTGGTTCCCAAGTTTCCAATCGCCACATGCAGAACAAAGCGCTGGTGCAGCACCGTGCTGGAAATGAACGTTTTGCCGCTGGAGTTCACGGCTTCCAGAATTGCGCGGTTCTGCTCGTCGGTGCCGCGGAAGCGGAAGTTGACCACCGAGAAAGGCGCGGGCGCTGCGCGTTCGAAATCAGGGTGAGAATCAATCAGCGACGCCAGCCGTTGCGCCCAGGCGATGTGATCGCGCAGCACCTGCTGGATGCGGTGGCGCCCGAAGTAGCGCATCACGAACCAGAGCTTCAGCGCACGGAAGCGGTGGCCGAGCGGGATGCCGTAATCCATCAGGTTGTGGGCGCGTGGGTCCTGCTGCGGGCGCAGGTATTCGGGAACCAGGGAGAAGGCGCGGCGCATCACGTCAGGCCGGCGCGTGTAGAAGGCGCTGAGATCGATGGGCGTAAGCAGCCACTTATGCGCATTCACCACGAACGAATGCGCGCGCTCGAGTCCGGCAAAGTGATGGCGACATTCGGGAAGAATGGCGGCGGCGCCGGCGTAAGCGGCGTCAACGTGCAGCCACAGGTTGTGGCGCTCGGCGATCGCGGCAATCGCCGAGACGGGATCGACGCTGGTGGTTGAGGTTGTGCCGATGGTGGCGACGATGCCGCACGGCCGCAGCCCGGCGCTGAGGTCGCGCTCAATCAGGGCGGCCAGCGCGTCGGGACGCATGCGAAACTCCGCATCCACCGGGACTTTGCGGACATTGTTCTGGCCAATGCCGACCGCAATCGCTCCTTTTTCAATGGAAGAATGCGATTGCTCTGAGGTGTAGAGCACCAGGTTGCGGCCTCCGCCTTCGGCGTGGACTTCAGGCGCGGTAAATTCGCGCGCGCAAACAATCGCGTGCATGCTGGTGGTGGAAGCCGTGTCGTAAATCACTCCCGTCCATCCTTCAGGCACGCCCATCCACTGGCGCAGCCAGCCGAGCGCCACCTGCTCGAGTTCGGCAACGGCAGGCGAAGTAAGCCAGTGCAGCCCGTTGGTGTTCAGCGCCGCCGCCAGCATTTCGGCGACGATGGCGGGCGTTGAGCCGGTGCAGGCGAAATAAGCGAAGAAGGCAGGATGGTTCCAATGGGTTACACCGCGCATGATGACGCGGTCGAAATCTTCCATGATCCTGTCGAAAGGCTCGCCGGCGTCGGGCGCTGACTTCGGCAGCGCGTCCTGAAGCTCGCCGGGCGTGACGGCGGGCAGCACGCGAAACCGGCGCGTCTCGGCGAGGTAATCGGCAATCCATTCAACGGCGGCGTGGCCGGCGCGGCGAAAATCTTCGACGTAAGCAGGCCAGTCGGTGGGCGTTGCATGCTGGGCGGGATCCATGGCGGTAGTGTAACGGGCGCGAGCGCACGGTGATGGATGCGGTGATGGAGCGGCTTGCGCGGCGAAAATCCACAAGCGTTCGGCCGCGGTTTCGGTTAATATTTGCCCACACCACCTGCGCCAATCTCCTGCCGGCGAGAACCAGGGTCGCGGCGCCAAAGTGCTCCATGCAGAAGCTTGTTGAGGCCGCCAAAGCGGGCGCCACCGTCATAACAGCAAATCGCCGCGCCGCGCACTCGTTGCGCGTGGCTTTCGAGCGTTCGCAGCTCGCTGCCGGGCTTGAGGCGTGGAAGAGTCCGGCAATCCTGCCGTGGCCGGCGTATGTGGCGCAATTGTGGTCGCGGCTGCTTGCGTCAGGTTGCGAGGTTCCCGCTGTGCTGACGCCGTGGCAGGAGCGCTCGCTGTGGCAGGAAGCCATTAGCGCTGACGCGGAAACTAACGGCAACGCACGCATGCTTGCGCCGCTGGCCGCCGCGGCGTGGGCGTTGCTCCACGACAACGAAGTCGATCTGCGGCCCGGCGACATGGAGGCAACGGCCGATACTCGGGCTTTTGCGCGATGGATGGGCCGTTTTCGTGAGCGGCTGCGCTCGCTCAACTCCATCACCGCGGCCGAAATGGCGCCGATCATCGCCCGCACGCTGAACGAGGGCGCCCTTGAAGCGCCGGGCAGCCTGGTCCTGGCGGGATTCGATGAACTCACTCCGCAGCAGCAGCGCCTGCTGCAGGCGCTGGAGTCGCGCGGCTCGCATGCCACTTTGCACTCGCCTGGCGATCGCAAGCACGCCCCGCTCGGCATCGAGGCGGCTGACCCCGCGCGCGAGCTCGAGCTCGCGGCACGATGGGCGCGAGCACAAGTGGAATGCGGAGCGGGCTCGGTCGCGGTGATCGTGCCGAACATCGACGCACGTCGCGCCGAAATTGAACGCACGTTCGCCATGTGCCTGCACGCCGAGGCGATGCTGCCCGCGCACGACGGCACGGCGGCGTTCCACATCTCGCTTGGCCGCAAGCTGGCAGAGTGGCCCCTGGTGGCGAATGCGCTGCTCATCCTGCGCTGGCTTTCGGAGCCCCTGACGATCGGCGAAATCGGCGTGTTGCTGCGGTCAAGTTTCATCACTGGCGCGCGCGAAGAGCGCTGGCCGCGAGCGCGGCTTGAAACTGAGTTGCTCACCCGCGGCGGTTTGCGGCTGAGCATGCGCGATGTGGCCGAGCGTGCAAGCTGGAACGGCAAGCCGCATTACTGCCCGCAGTTGACGCGCGCCCTGCTCTCAAAAGATGTGCGGTTCGCAGTGGGCGAAAAGCGCTCGCCTTCGGAGTGGGCTGCGGCCTTCCGGGCGGCGCTCGAGGCGTTCGGCTGGCCTGCGGGGCCGCTGAGCTCTGGCGAGTTCCAATGCTTTTCAAAGTGGCTGGAGCTGCTGGAACATTTTGCTGCTCTCGATGCGGTGCGCGCGCCAATGTTGCCGGATGACGCAGCGCGCAGCATTTCAGAAATGGGGCAAGCTGAGTCGTTCGCGGTCGAAGACCTTGGCGCGCCGGTGCAGATCATGGGGCCGTTCGAAGCGGCAGGCTCTGATTTTGACGCAGTGTGGATCACGGGCCTGGATGCGCGGCAGTGGCCGCCAAAGTTGCGCCCTTCGCCGCTGCTGCCGGCTGGCGTGATGCTTCGCCACAACCTGCCGCACTGCACGGTCAAGCGCCAGGCCGAATTTGCCGATCGCATGATGCGCAGGCTGCAAAGCAGCGCCACTGCCGACGGCGCAGCCAGGCTGGTCCTGAGCTTCGCGGCAACGGATGGCGAGCAGGAGTTGCGGCCCTCACCGGTGATGTCGCAAATCGAGTGGGGTGCGGCGGAGCAAATCGCGCCCGCGATCGAGTCGTGGTATTCGGGGCGCGGCGGCTGGATGGAAGAGCTGCCCGCCGCGCCGGGCGTGCGGTTCCAACAGCAGGGCGCCCTCAGCACGCGCGCGTTCACCCTGCAGTCTGAGTGCCCATTCCGCGCATTCGCTGAATTGCGGTTGCACGCGCGCGAAGTCAACGACCAGCAGGAAGGGCTGAACGTGATGCAGCGCGGCACCATCGTTCACACGCTCATGCAGGCGTTGTGGAGCGCGCTGCAATCGCAGGACAGATTGCGCAGCCTAGCAGCGGCGGAGCGCGCGCAGGTGATCGCCTCCGCGGTAAACGAAGCGCTGGACAAGCACGCCCATGAATTTCCCGACGGAGAGATTCGCCAGCCGCTGATGGAAATCGAGCGGGCGCGGCTGTTCGGCCTGATCAATGAATGGCTCGAGGTTGAAGCGGCGCGCAAACCGTTCGTCGTCGCCGAACTTGAGCAGCCCGCAAAAGGCGACGTAGGCGGCCTCGAGGTCAGCGTCCGGCGCGATCGCGTCGATCAATTGCCTGACGGCCGCAGCGTCATCATCGACTACAAGACGGGAAAGATTGCTCCGCACAAGTGGGAAGGTGAGCGGCCCGATGATCCGCAGCTCCCGCTCTATGCCGTAACATCGCCCGAGCCCGCAAAGCTCGCAGGAATTTTGTTTGCGCATGTGAA
>JAJPJZ010000156.1 GCA_021323935.1 Terriglobia bacterium
GTGATCTGGCCGTTGTTGCTGCGGCTGGCCACGGCGACCGAACCTGAATCCTGCTGCGCCGCATAGATCCAGTAAGGGAATTGGTTATCAGTTGAGACGTGATAGAACTGCCCGGTCGGCTGGTTATACCAGGTGCTCCAGGTTGCGCCGGCATCGAGCGAAACCGCTGCGCCCTGGTCAACGCCGACGATCATGTTCTGCGAGGCGCGGACACTCTGCACATCAGCAGGCGAGTTCTCCAGCTTTGCGGGTGCGCCTTGGGGGCCTTTAGGATCAATCCACAGCACGTGATAATCGTCGCCGCTGGGCGCGCCGGCCCAGGCTTCAAACGTGCGGCCGCCATCGAGCGAGCGATACATGGAAGTTTCAGCCACGTAGAGCACGTCAGCATTGTTGGGATCAACAAAGATGCGGCTGAAATAAAAGCTGCCGAGAATGCGCGGATCTTTGGTTGAAGCCTGCCACCTCTGCCCACCATCGTCGGAGCGGAAGAAGCCCTGCTCGGTGATGCAGTAAACCCGATTGCCGCCGTTGCCGGGCGCGGCCGCTACGCCGGTGCGGCCCCAGGGTTCGGTGGGCAGGCCTTCGGCCCCCACCGGATGCCAGGTGTCACCTTCATCGTCAGACTTGAAGAGGAAGCCGTTCTGCTGGCGCTCCGATTCGCCTGCCTGTTGCTGGCCGAATGCGCCCGGGCCCGAGCGCCAAAACGCAGCATAGACGGTGCGCGGATTATCCAGCGCAAACGAGATATCGACTGCACCGCTGCGCGGGTCGGGAATCAGCACCTGCTTCCAGGTGCGACCGCCGTCGGTAGTTTTATAAATGCCGCGGTTCGGGCCGGGCTGGCGGTCACCGAACGCCGCGACCAGCACCACGTCAGGGTTGGTGGGATCGACCAGCAGGCCATTGATGAAATGCGTCTCTTCCAGGCCGACATGGGTCCAAGACGCGCCGCCGTCGGTGGACTTGAACACACCCTTGCCGGCAATCTGCTCGCCGGTGCCGGCGTAGATGATCCGGGGGTTCGACGCTGCAACCGCGATGGCGCCGATGGAGGCCACATGCGTCTGGTCAAAGATTGGCTTCCACACGCGCCCGGCGTCGGTCGTCATCCAAATGCCGCCTCCCGGCGTGCCGAAATAAAACGTCCTGAAATCGCCGGGAACGCCGCTCACCGTTGTGACCCGGCCGGCACGACAAGGCCCAACCAGGCGCCAGCGCATGGCGCCGTAATTTGCGGCGTCAACTTGCGCGGCAGCGAAAGAAGAAAGCAGGATAAAAGCCAATAAACAGCGGTTCAGCACAGCTCCTCCACAAATTCGCGAGTGTAACAAAGGCGCTGCGCTCCTGCGCAGGGTGCGTTGGCCGCGACGCTTGTAGTGCCCGCGGCATGAGCGGAAAAAAACCGTGTCGTGCTAGCCGCTGGCGCGCGGGCGAGTTCACCCCTTGACTTCTATGGCATAGATGGCTAGGGTTAGGGCAGGAGAGCAGATTGCAATGGCCAGGAATGACCAACTGCTGGGCACGCTTGACCTGCTGGTTCTAAAGACCCTGCAGCAGCTCGGCGCCATGCATGGCTACGGAATCGTGCTGCACATCCAGCGAATTTCAGACGAGCTGTTGCGGGTTGAGGAAGGCTCGCTCTATCCGGCGCTGCACCGCATCGAGCAGCAGGGCTGGATTTCGTCGGAGTGGCGCACCACTGAGAACAACCGCCGCGCCAAGTATTACCGGCTCACCGCAATCGGGCGGCGGCAGCTTGCTCGCGAAGAGCAGAAGTGGGCCGAGCTGGTGCGCGGAGTGGCGGCCGTGCTGCGATTTGCCTGATGCCGGGGGTTGAGCGAGGAGGTTTATGTCGTTAAGGTCGCGTTTTCTTTCTGTGTTCCGCAGCGCGCAGGTTGAGCAGGAACTTGAGGCGGAACTGCAGGCCCACGTGGAGATGCGCGCCGCCGATAGCATCGATCGCGGCATGTCGCCGACCGAAGCGCGCCACGATGCCATGCGGCGCTTCGGCAACATGACGCGAGCGAAAGAGGACGCACGTTCAGAAGACCTGCTGGTATGGCTTGAGAGTCTATGGCAAGACCTGCGCTACGGCGCGCGCGGGCTTCGCAAATCGCCGGGCTTCGCGCTGGTCGCGAGCTTTACGCTCGCGATCGGCATCGGCGCCAACGTTGCGATTTTCAGCATCGTGAATTCAGTGCTGCTGCGGCCGGTGGCGTATCCGCACCCGGAGCAACTCGTCATGTTGTGGAGCACCGGAACCCAGACGGAGAAATTCGGCAGCTCGATGGCCGATATCAAGGAGTGGAGAGCTCGCAACCACGTCTTCAGCGCGATTGGGTCTTTCGATTACAGCGCGCTGACGCTTTCCGCGCCCGGGCAGGAGCCGGAGCGAGCGCACGGGGCTGAAGTCACGGCGAATTTTTTTGACGTGCTTGACGTGAAGCCGGCGCTGGGGCGCAACTTCGCTGCTGAAGAAGAAGACTACGGCCAGCGGCGCGTGGTGCTGCTCAGCTACGGCTTGTGGCAGCGGCGCTTCGGCGGCGACCCCGGCATTGTGGGCCGCACCATCAGGCTCAATACTTTTCCTTACACCGTGGTCGGCGTGATGCCGCGCGGCATGCCGTTCATGGATAATCGCCAGCCTGCCGACCTGTTCGTGCCGCTCAGTTACAAGCCCGGCGACAACATGGCCACGCGCGAAAACCACTACCTGAACGTGGTGGCGCGCATGAAGCCCGGCGTAACGCTGAAGCAGGCGGCGGCTGAGATGAACGTGATCGGCGGGCAGCTTGCGCACGAGTTCCCGGAAAACGCCGGCATGGGAATAAAAATAATTCCGCTTGAGGCTGAACTGGTGGGCGACACGCAAAAAACCCTGCTGGTGTTGCTGGCGGCCGTGGGCTTTGTGCTGTTGATTGCCTGCGTCAATGTGGCCAATTTAATGCTGGCGCGGGCGGCACGCCGGCAGCGGGAAATGGCGGTGCGGGCGGCGATCGGCGCACGCCGTGCGCGCGTGCTGCGGCAGTTGCTGACAGAATCGCTGCTGCTTTCCTTCTGCGGCGCCGTGGTTGGAGTGCTCCTGGCGTTTGCCGCATTTTCCGTGCTGCGCAATTTTCTGCCTGACACGCTGCCGCGCTTCAACGAGATTGCAATCGACGTGAACGTGCTGCTGTTTGCCTGCGGCGCAGCGGTGGTCACTGCGCTGCTGTTCGGGGCGGCGCCGGCATTACACGCCTCGCGCAGCGATATCGCTCATCAACTGAAAGAAACCGGCGGCAACGTGACGCTTGACCGTGCCGGCAAGCGAGCGCGTTCTGTGCTGATGAGCGGCGAACTGGCACTGGCGGCGGTCCTGCTGGTCTGCGCCGGGCTGACGGTGAAGAGCCTGACCCGGCTGCTGGGAGTGAATCCCGGTTTTGACACTCGCAACGTAATCACTTTTTCAGTGCCGCTGTACGGCGCGGAATATGGTTCCACGGAAAAGGCTGTGCAGTCGCACAACGAGATTCTTGCGCAGCTCCATTCCATCCCGGGTGTGGAAGCGGTGGCCTACTCCACCGACCTGCCGCTCGGATTCGGCGGCGGCTGGGGCAAGCTGGTCAGCTTCCCGGGGCGGCCGGCGCCCGCCTCGCGCGCCGATGTTCCCTCCACAATGTTTCAGCTCATCAGCGCCGAATATTTCAAAGCCATCGGCACGGCGGTTGTTGCCGGGCGCGCATTCACCGATGCAGATGACGCTACCGGGCAGCAGGTAGCGATCGTCAACCAGGCGTTCGCTCACAAATTTTTCGGCAGTGCCAATCCGGTCGGCAAAACCGTGCTGATGGATACGCCTCCCGGGCTTGCTTCGACGCACCTTGCCGGCGAACCCCAGGCGCCGGTGAGGGTAATTGTGGGAGTGGCCGCCGATATCAAAGACGATAACGGGCTCTCGCAGCCGCCGTTGCCGCGCGTGTTTGTGCCGGTGGGGCAGGCGAAAGGTGAAGGCGGCTTTCGCACCGGGCTGTATTGCCTCAGGATGCAAACCGATCCCATGGCAGCGCTGGCGAGCATTCGTGCCGCCATCCACGAATTCGATCGTGAAGTGCCGGTGGTGAATCCGCGCCGGCTGGAAGAGCTGATCGGCATCTCTGCTTCCACGCAGCGCTTCACCGCGCTGCTGCTGACGCTGTTCGGCGGAGTCGCGCTGCTGATGGCGGCAATCGGAGCCTATGGAGTGATTTCAAATTCGGTGGCATACCGCACGCGCGAAATCGGGCTGCGCGTGGCGCTTGGAGCCTCGCCCGCCGGCGTGCTGCGGCTGGTGATGGGCGATGCCATCCGGATCGCGCTGGTGGGGACGGCAATTGGCCTGCTGCTCGGGGACATTGCGTCGCGCGGCTTGCGGTCGATGTTGTTCGAAGTCCGGCCGGGCGATCCGCTGGCCTTTGGAGCCGTGGCCGTGGGGCTGATTGCAACCGCGCTGCTGGCCAGCTACATTCCGGCGCGGCGCGCCACCAGGGTTGATCCGCTTACGGCTCTGCGAACTGAATAAGAGGGCGCGTGAGCGGCTGCTTTGCCGGCGCAGACTTTAGTGAGGCACTTCCAGTTGGCCGCGTTCCATCTTCTCCTGGCACTCGATGCAAAAGCGCGTCCAGGGCACAGCTTCCAGGCGCTTAGGATTGATGTCTTCACCGCAGGAGGCGCATTGGCCGAAGGTGCCTTCGCGCATGCGCGCCAGCGCGCCTTCCACCATCTGCAGCAGTTGGCGGTCGTTGTTGCTCTGGTGGAACAGGAATTCCTTGGTGTATGAGCTGGCGGCGCGGTCAGCAATATCGGCGGCCGCCGCATCCACGTCAGCTTCGCGGCCATCCTGCGCGGTGCGGTTTACGGCGCGGCGCAGCTCCTGCTGCCGCTCCTCAAGCCGTTTCCTGAATTGTTCGAGCTTCTTCTTTTCCATTAAAAACGCGGCCTTCCGTGCGCAACGCCCGCGCTATGAAGACCGAACATCATAGGCGCGGATTGAAACGTGCGTCAACTTAACGGCCCCGGGCCCGTGCTGCCACAAAGCCGAAAACATTGGATGCATGAATTCGAAGAAAAGGAGCATGCCCGGCCGGGGAGCTGTTTTGCGACGGTAAGCTCGGGCCGGGTGCGCCGCATCCTATAGAGCTAAGGAGAGACGAATGGCGCATTACGGTACCCTGCAAGACTATACGTTTGCCGAGAACGCGAGTGATGTCCGCGGCAGTGAGCTTTGCGGCAGCCAGCACGAGAAGCTGGGCAAAATTGATGATGTAATTTTCGATCACGCCGATGGCGCGGTGAAGTACGTTGTGGTCGATACCGGCGGCTGGCTGCATAGCCGGAAGTTTATTGTGCCCGCCGAAATGATCCACCCCTGTGCGAAGCACAAAGGCCAATTTGCCGCCGATTTATCCAGGCAGCGCATCGAGAGCTTCCCGGCCTACGACGAAAAAGCAGTGGGCTCTGATGAAGCCTGGCAGCGCTACGAAAAGCAGTACCGCGAACACTGGACCTCGCAAGGCAGCGTTGGCCACCAGGTGGGCAGCGACCACAACATCACGCCAACGGCTGCTGAGATGCCGGCCGGCGGCGGCGCAGGCTCGCTCGGCGCGGGCATCAGCGCTGCCGATTTGACGCCGCGCCGCATTACTTCGCCCACCAAGCTTCCGGGCGGCCCGACGACGATGCCTCACCTGGAAGAAGAAACCGCGACCTCGCACGCTGTGCTGCCTGAGCACGAGCGCACCTCGCCGAAGCACATTTCGGCCGGAGGCTCGGCAGGGGAAGAAGAACGCTGGAGCGGCTTCCAGAGTTCGATCAGGAGCAGCCTGCCTGATCTGCGCAAACGCTGCAACACCTGCGGCTGCGCCGGCACTGACCTGCAACGCAAAGCTTCCTGAATTTCAATTGGACGCTTGCTGACGCCATCTTTCCTGCGAATTGAAAATCACGCAGGCGAGATGGCGGCGGCGTTTATGGGCCGACCATCACTTCCAGTTGCTTCTCGTCGATGATTTCAACGCCCAACTCTCTGGCTTTATCGAGCTTTGAGCCGGCATCGGCGCCGGCAACCACGTAGCTCGTCTTCTTGCTGACCGACGCCGACACTTTCCCGCCGGCGGCTTCAATCAGCGACTTGGCTTCTTCGCGCGTGCGCCGGGCGAGCGTGCCGGTCAGCACAAAAGTTTTGCCCGCCAGCGCCGTGCCGCGCTGCTTTTTTTCGCCATGCATCTGCAGCCCGGCAGCCTTGAGCCGCTCGATGAGCTTGCGGTTCTTGGGCTCATCAAAAAACTCGCGGATGCTGGCAGACACTCTGGGGCCCACTTCACCAACCTGCTGCAGATCTTCGACTGTGGCGCTCATCAGCGCGTCCATCGAGCCAAAATGCTCAGCCAGCAGCTCAGCCGTGCGCTCGCCCACCATCCGGATACCGAGCGCGTAAATCACCCGGTAGAGCGGCAACTGCTTCGATCGCGCAATTTCATCCAGCACGTTCTGGGCTGACTTTTCGCCCATGCGTTCGAGGCTGGTAAGGTCATCGAGCGTGAGCGAGTAAACGTCGGCAATGTCGCGCACCAGCTTCCGCGAAAGCAGTTGGCTGACCAGCGCGTCGCCCATGCCTTCAATGTTCATCACGCCGCGGGAGGCAAAGTGCAGGATGGTTTCGCGCAACTTCGCCGGGCAGCTTGCGTTAACGCAGCGGTGATCGGCTTCGCCGTCGGCGCGCACGACATGGCCGCCGCATTCGGGGCAACGCTCGGGCATGTGGAACTCGCGCTTGCCGCGCGGGTGCTCAGCGTCATCAACCACCTTCACGATTTTTGGAATAACGTCGCCGCCGCGCTCCACCTGCACCCAGTCGCCGATGCGGACTCCAAGACGGGCAATTTCATCCATGTTGTGCAGAGTGGCGCGGCTCACGGTGGTGCCGCCGATCGGAACAGGAGTAAGCGCCGCAACCGGCGTGAGCTTGCCGGTGCGCCCCACCTGGATCAGCACGTCTTCGATTTGGGTTACGCCCGCGCGGGCTGCGTATTTGTAAGCGATGGCCCAGCGCGGCGCCTTGCCGGTGAACCCGAGTTCCTGCTGCGTGGCAACTTCGTTCACCTTCACCACGATTCCGTCGATTTCGTAAGGCAGGCTGTCGCGCTTCTCCTCCCATTTCGTAATGAAATCGGCGACGTCATCAATGTGGTGCAGCAGCTTCCAGTTGGGGTTCACTTTGAAGCCGGCAGCAGTAAGCGCCTCCAGCGACTCCGCATGCGTCTTGAAGAAATACCGGCCGCCGGCCAGCAGGAAATACGCGTAAAAATCGAGGCGTCGCTGCGCCGTGATGGCGGGATCGAGCACGCGCACCGCGCCGGCAGCGGCATTGCGCGGGTTGGCGAATTTGGCCAGGCCCTGGCGCTCCCGCTCTTCGTTCATGCGCTGGAATGATTTGGTCGGCATCAGCACTTCGCCGCGCACTTCGAAATCCGCGGGCAGCTTTGCTCGCTTGAGCTGCGCCGGCTGAATGGAGAGCGGCAGCGACGGAATGGTTTTCAGATTCGGCGTGACTTCTTCGCCCACGCTGCCATCGCCGCGCGTGGCTCCCTGCGCCAGTTGACCGCCGGAGTAGCGCACCGCCATGGAAAGGCCATCGAGCTTCAACTCGCAGACGTAATCCACGCGCTCGGTGCCGGCAAGCTCGCGCACGCGCTGGTTCCAGGCGCGCAGTTCGTCGAAGTTGTAGGCGTTATCGAGCGA
>JAJPJZ010000166.1 GCA_021323935.1 Terriglobia bacterium
GGGCCTTTTTTTGGCCCGAAACGTTAGGATGAATCAGCGCGACGCATGGCGGTAAACGTCCAGGCCACCGTCCCCACGAAAAGTGAATTGCTGGGGCTGCTTGCCAGCTGGCCCCGGCCGCGGATCCCGGCGGCCACCTACCGGCTGCAGTTTCATGCTGGGTTCACGTTCCAGGATGCGCGCCGGCTGGTGCCTTACCTGAAGGCGCTGGGCGTGAGCCATTGTTATGCTTCGCCGCTGCTGAAGGCGCGCGAAGGCTCGCCGCACGGTTACGACATTATCGACCACACGCAGTTGAACCCTGAGGTCGGCACCGAAGAGGAGTTCCGCGCATTTGCCGCCGAGCTGAAGGCGGCGGGCATGAGCCTGGTGCTCGACATTGTGCCCAACCACATGGGCGTGGGCGAAGGCTCGAATCCGTGGTGGCAGGAGGTGCTGGAGAACGGCCGCAGCTCGGAGCACTCGCAGTATTTCGATATCGATTGGGAGCCGCTGCGCCAGGAGCAGGAAGGCAAAGTTTTGCTGCCCATCCTCGGAGCGTCCTACGGCGAGGAGCTGGAGAAGGGGCGCTTCCAGATTCACTACGCCGCCGGCACCTTTTCGGCGACGTATTACGACAAGCGCCTGCCGCTCGATCCGCAAACCTATCCGCTGGTGTTCGAGGCCGCGGGCGAGTTTCGGCGCCGCTATTCGCGGCCCGGGCACAATGACCCGGACCTGGAAGAGCTGGAGGCGCTGGTGCGCGGCTTTGCCGAACTGCCGCCGCATTCAAGCGAAGATCCTGAGCAGCGGCACGTGCGCAGCTCGCGCATTCCGGAACTTCGGCGGGCGCTCGGCGAACTGAGCGTGCGCTCAGCCCAGGTGCGCGCCATCATTCAGCGGGCGCTCAACAACATCATGGGCGAACCCGGCAACAGCCGCAGCTTTGACGCGCTTCACCGGCTGCTGGAGGCGCAGGCCTACCGCATGGCCTACTGGCGGGTTTCGGCGGAGGAGATCAACTACCGGCGCTTCTTCGATATCAACGATCTAGTGGGGTTGCGCATGGAGAACCCCGAAGTCTTCGCCTCGACCCACAAGCTGATCCGGCGAATGCTGGCCGATGGATGCGTGAGCGGCTTGCGCATCGACCATCCCGATGGGCTGCTGAACCCGGCGCAATACTTCACGCGGCTGCAAATGCTGTATGCGGCGGCGCAATGCGCGGGCCCCGAGCCGAGGGGCGAGAGCGCCGCCAACGGAATCGAGACCGACGTTCAGCAGGTTTGGGGCGAGCACGACTGGCTGGTGGAAGGGCCGCCGATGTTCGTGATCGTGGAAAAAATCCTGGAGCACGGCGAAGAGCTGCCCGCGGAATGGGCGGTGGACGGCACGGTGGGATACGAGTTCGCCAACCTGGTGAACGGCATCTTTATCGACTCGCACAGCCGGCGGCAGTTCACCACCGCGTACCAGCGATTCTCCGGCATTCGCACCAGCGTTGACACCATCATCTACGAAAGCAAGAAGCTGATCATGGATTCGGCGATGGCGGGCGAAGTGCGCGTGCTGACGCACCTGCTGCAGGAAATTTCTTCTACCGACCGGCGCGCGCGCGACTTCACCGTGAAGGCGCTGGGCGACGCCATTCGCGAATCCATTGCGTGCTTCCCGGTGTATCGCACCTACATCGATGAGCGCGGCAATATCAGCGAGCGCGACCGCGGCTATATTAACGAGGCAATCGTCCGTGCCAAGCGGCGCAACGAGAGCACGCCTGCGGCAATTTTCGATTTTGTGCGCTCCGTGCTGCTGCTGACGCCCGATTCCAAAAACACCATCGAGGGCCGGCGGCGGCGCCTTTACTTCACGCTCAAGTTCCAGCAACTCACCGGGCCGGTAATGGCAAAAGGCCTGGAAGACACGGCCTGCTACGTTTATAACCGCTTCATCTCGGTAAACGAGGTGGGCGGCTCGCCCGACCAGTTCGGCATTTCAATCGACGAATTTCACAAGGCCAACATGGAACGGCTGCGCCTGTGGCCGTTCTGCATGCTTTCAACCTCCACGCACGACACCAAGCGCAGCGAAGACGTGCGCGCGCGCCTCAACGTGCTGAGCGAGATGCCGCGGGAGTGGTCGCAGTGCCTGCTGCGCTGGCGCCGCATCAACAAGGGGCGCAAGCACGTCATTTCCGACGGCCGCGCCGTGCCCGATGGAAACGAAGAATACCTGCTATACCAGACGCTGATCGGGATGTGGCCGCGCACGATCCGCGACGACGCCGAACGCGAGCGCGCCATCCAGCGGGTGCAGCAGTACATGACCAAGGCGGTGCACGAAGCCAAGGTCAACCTGAGCTGGGTGAATCCGAACCAGGAATACACTGACGCGCTCAACCAGTTCATTGCGCGCATTCTGGCGCCCGGCAACGGCGCGCGCCCAAACGTGTTCTTGCAGCAGCTTGAGTCTCTGCTGCAGCCGGTGGTCTTCTTCGGATGCCTCAACTCGCTCGCGCAAACCCTGCTGAAGATCACGGCGCCGGGATTGCCCGATATCTACCAGGGAACCGAGTTGTGGGACTACAGCCTGGTGGATCCTGACAATCGCCGGCCGGTCGATTTCGATTTGCGCCGCCGCAGGCTCGAGGAATTGCAGGCGGCAGCGGCCTCAAGGCCGCCGCTTGATGCGGCAAAAGCCGTGTTGCAGCAGTGGCTGGCGCAGCCCGAAGACGGCGGCATCAAGCTTTTCACCATCGCCGGCGCGCTCAAGTTTCGTGAGCAGAACCATGGTGTGTTCCGCACCGGCAGCTATACGCCGCTGTTCGCCAACGGCCGCCACGCACAGCACGTGTGCGCGTTTATGCGAGAGCAGGTAACCGGTTCGCGGCACGCCTCGGCTCTGGTTGCGGTGCCGCGGCTCAGCTACACGCTGGCGCAGGGGGAAATGCGCCTGCCGGTGGGCGAGATGTGGGGCGAGACGGAACTCGCCTTGCCGCCTCGCGCCGCCACCGAATTTGAGAACGTATTTACGGGAGAGATTGTGCGCGCCACCGCCGGGCGCGCTTTGCTATGCCGCGAAGTGTTTGCCAACTTCCCTGTCGCGCTGCTTAGCGTTTCCAAATAGTTCGCAGCCAGCAAGTGCTCGCAGAAAGTCACTCAGCTTTTGTTTCCGGCGCGGTCCGTCACTTCCACCAGGTCTGCCAGCTTCTTTTCCAGTTCGGGCTTCAATGCATCGCGCCGGTAGCGCCAGCGCCAGTTGCCGTCGGCCTTGCTGGGCACGTTCATGCGGCAATCGCTATCGAGCGAAAGCACGTCCTGCAATGGGAACACCGCAAGGTCAGCAACGGAGTGCATAGCGGCGCGGATAAACGCCCAGCAGATGCCATCGGAGGCGTTGCCGAAATACGCCTGCGCTGCTTTCTTCTCGTGCTCCGCGGCCGAATGCTTCCACCAACCGAGCGTAGTGTCGTTGTCGTGGGTGCCGCTATACACCACCGCATTGTGCTCATAGCGATGCGGCAGGTACATGTGCGCGCCGGGATCGCCAAACCCGAACTGCAGCACGCGCATTCCCGGAACCTGCAGCCGCTCGCGAAAGGCGTGCACTTCGGGCGTAATCATGCCCAAATCTTCTGCCACGAACGGCAGCCCGCTGAGCGCCTCGCGGAGGCGATGAAACAGATCGTCGGCCGGACCTTTGACCCAGCGGCCGTTCACGGCGGTTTTTTCATGCGCGGGGATTTCCCAATAACTCTCGAAGCCGCGAAAATGATCGAGCCGCACCAGGTCATAACACTCCATGGCCCATTGCATGCGGCGCACCCACCAGTCGTAGCCGCGCTGGCGCAGCACGTCCCAGCGGTAGAGCGGATTTCCCCAATACTGGCCGGTTGAGCTGAACGCATCCGGCGGCACGCCTGAAACCACTTCAGGGTTGCGCTCCTCATCGAGCCGGAAAATGCCGGTGTGTTCCCAAACGTCGGCGCTGTCATAGTTCACAAAGATGGCAACGTCGCCCATAATGCGAATGTGGCTGCGCCGGCAGCGTTGCCGTATTTCATTCCACTGATCAAAAAAGGCGAACTGGATGGCGCGGTCGCGGTCAAGTTCGCGGACCAGTTCGTGCTTTGCGCGCTCGAGCGCTGCGCCGTCGCGGTGTGAGAGCTCGCGCGGCCACTGGTTCCAGCTCCGGCCGCCGTGCTGTTCCTTCAAAACGTCAAACAGCACAAAACCATCAAGCCACCAGCCGTTGCGCGCTGAAAATTCGGCAAATCGCTGTCGCTCGCCTCCGCCTGCCGCATTCAGGAAATTCTCAGCCGCCTGACGCAGCAGCGGCATCTTGCGCTCCCGCACTTCTTCAAAATTCACGTCCTGGTCGTGATCGGGAAGCGCCTTCACCCGGCCGGCATCAATCCAGCCATGGTCGGCAAGCCGCTCCAGGCTGATGAGCAGCGGGTTGCCGGCAAATGCCGAAGTGGAAGAGTACGGAGAGTTGCCGAGCCCGGGCGGGCTCAGCGGCAACACCTGCCAGATGCGCTGGCGAGCGCCGGCAAGGAAATCGATGAAGCGGTGCGCTTCGGCGCCGAAGTCGCCGATGCCGCCACGCGATGGAAACGATGTGGGATGCAGCAGGATGCCGGAGGCACGCTCACCCAGCATAAGCAACCTATGATGTACCCCTCAGCAACTCTGTTGCTAAGGAAACGAACGGAGCGTCCACGCGCATGAAAGCCGCGCCGTCACGCGCGGCCCGCTACATGCCGCTCAACGGGCTCCCGCTCCCGCCGCTGATGCGGTTCAGCTCAGCCTGGTTAATCTTGATCTTGCCCTGCTTCTCAAGCCGCGAGCGCACATCAGCAATGAACATGCTGAGCCGTTGCTGCCGCTTCTGCTGCAGCAGGGTCTCGCGCGTCTGCTCGCGCCCCTGAGCCGCTTCGTTGGCCGAGGGCTGCTGCTTTTCCAGCACGGTGAACACTACCGCGCCCGCGCCGGTATCAATGGCGTTGCTGATCTCGCCCGGCTGCATGTCAAACGCCACCGAGGCCGGCCCGCTCATCGCGCCGATGTTCGGCACCTGGCCGCTCATGGTCACCGGATCGCTGGTTTTCAGCGTCGCGCCCAGTTCCTTGGCGGCTTTCTTCAGGTCGTGCTCGGCGTGCGCGCGGTCAGCCAGTTCGTGCGAGCGCTGCGCCAGCAGCGCGGTGGATTGCGCCTGCTTGAAGTCCTGCTCCACGTGCGAGCGCCACTCCTCAAAGGTCGGCGTCTTGGCGGGCTGGTCCTCCGTCGGCACCGCTATCGCGTAGCCCGCAGGAACCCGCACGCTCACAGGATCAGAATTCAGCTTGGCGGTAAATACCGCCTGCATGAAATCAGCCGCGTTGCCTACGCCCGGCAGGTTGTCGGTGCGCGTAAACCACTCGCTGTGAAAGGCCTGCACGTGATTGTTGGCCGCAGCCTTGTCGATTCCTTCCGTCGCCGCCTGGCTCTGCACCTTGGCCGCCAGCGCGTCCAGCTCGGTTGCCGCCTTGTCCTGCGCCAGCGCCTGCGCAATCTGGTCTTTCACTTCGTTGAACGGCTTCACGCCGGCCGGCTTCTTTTCTTCCGCCTGGATCACGTGGAAACCAAAGGCGCTCTGCACCGGATCGCTGGTTTGGCCGGCATTCAACGCCAGCGAGCCCTTGATGAACTCAGGCACATAGCCTGAAGTGGGTGTCACCCAGCCAATTTCGCCGCCTTTGTCCTTCGAGCCGGGGTCAGCAGAATACTTTTTTGCCAGCTCGGCAAAGTTGGCGCCGGAGCGCACCTGCTTCGCGATGTCGGCTGCCTTGGCGCGAGCGGCGTCAACCGCCTTCTGGTCCACCTTGCCGTCAGGCCCGGGCTGCGGCGTCTCGATCAGGATGTGGCGCACGCGCACCTGTTCCGGGGTGCGGTACTGGTCCTGGTGCGCGTTGTAATAGGCCAGCAGTTGCTGGTCGTTGATGGATTGCTTGGCCTGCTCCAGCACCTTCTGCCGATCAATCACGATGTAGTTGGCCTTGCGCTTCTCAGGGATTGCGCCGGCGTAGCGCGACTTGTTGTCTTCAAAATATTTCTTCAGCTCGGCGTCGGTCGGCTTGATCAGCTTTTCCACGTCGGCGTTGGTGAGCACGGCATATTCCAGCTTGACCTTGACGTTCTGGCGCGCGAACTCCTTGGCGATCTCAGCGTCGGAAACGGCGACGCCGGTTGTGGCCATGGAAAGCAGCTTCTGCCACAGCAACTGCTCCCGCAGCTTCTCTTCGAACTGCTGCACGCCCAGTTGGAAGTAATTCTGCACGGCGTTTTCGTAGGCTTCCTGGCCGATGAAGTTGCCGCCGGGGAAGAACATTTCGCCGAACTGGCCCTGGCGCAGCACGTCGCGCAACTCGGCTTCGGTGACGTCGAAGCCGGCGCGCCGCGCTTCGTATACCAGCGCCTTTTGCTCGATGAGCTGTTCGGCAGCCGAACGCATAAACAGCGGCAGCACCTGCTCCGGCACCTGGCCGCGGAACTGCTGCTTGGCCATGTTGCGCGCCGTCTGCTCCACGTCAAGCGCGCTGACTTTCTCATCGCCCACGGTGGCCACATCGCCCTGCTGCGGTGTGCCGGTCGGATCGTTCATGCCGCCAGGCACCAGGTACCACACCATCGTGATGCAAACGAACGTCAGCAGAATGCCGAACAGCCACTTCTGCGTCTTGCCGCCTTTTTGCAGGAACTTAATCATTCAAAAAACTCCGAGCGCAGGTTCGTTCTCCGAACTTCAACCCGCCTGAATTTGCAGGAATTTCCAGCCGGAGGGAACCCTCATTATAGCGAAGCGGCCCTGGCCGGCGCACTGGCCCAGGCGTTCAATTCGCGAATCGCCGGCTTTCCAGTTGACGAAATCTTCATCGGCAGTTAAGTAGTTGCATTAAGAGGTGACCTGATGCAAAACGGAGCCGCCAGGGAAGCCACGCTGACCGTCCGAGGGCCCGTTTCGCGGCCGGCGGCCGCGCTGGCCGTTGTGGCCACGCTGGCTGCGCTCATCCTGCTCGCCGCGCTGCACGGGTTAAGTCCGGAATTTAACCCTTCCTGGCGCATGATCAGCGAATATGCCCTCGGACATTACGGCTGGGTGCTCTCGGCATTTTTCCTGTGCTGGGCTGCCGGCACGTGGGCGCTGGCGTTCGCGATCGCGCCCGCCATTCGGACGCCCGCGGGCAAAGCCGGAATGGTGTTGCTTGTGCTGGCGGGCTGCGGAGAGGCGCTGGCAGCTTTCTTTGACGTGAACCACATGGGCGGGCACGCCATCGCCGGCATTCTTGGCGTCTTCGGCTTCCCGGCTGCGGCCCTGCTGCTCACTTCGTCGCTGCGGCGCACGGAGCCGTGGCGAGCAAACGCGCGCGCGCTCCGCTGCCTGGCGCACTTGAGCTGGATCAGCGTTGCATTGCTGGCGGCCTCACTCGCGCTCATGACAGTTCAGCTCCGCGCCGCCAACGGCGGGCACTTGCCGCGACATGCGCCGAAGTCGCTGCCGGCGGGAGTTCTCGGAATCGCCGGCTGGGCCGACCGGCTCATCGTGGCCGCCAACTGCGCCTGGGTCCTGCTGGTGGGCTGGCGCGCAATCCAGCCGCGCCGCCCGGCGTAATTCAACCTCGCCCGGCGACAATCTTTCGCGCAGCAGCGCGACAGAATTCAGGCGCGTGGCAGTCGGCGCGCGTGGCATTGCTACGCAAGTCAGGATCGCTGCGCTGCGCCTCACTCACCCGCCTAAGCACTCGACACTCAAAACCATAACCGCGACACTTAAGACAGCACATGCCCACCATGCCCGATCCTCGTCTGCCCCAGGCCACCGCCCACTCCATCCATGCGCAGGCGCCCTGCCGCGTCGACCTGGCCGGCGGCACGCTCGACCTCTGGCCGCTTTACCTGTTCCATGAAGGCGCGGTCACGGTGAACGTTGCCATCAGCGTGATGACTTCGTGCCGCATCACTCCGGTCGCAGGCTCGAGCATCACGCTGAAATCGGCTGACACCGCCGTGGAGCACACCTACGGCGATTTCGACGAGCTGCTTTCAAGCCGCGATCATCGCCACGCGCTGGCCGCGCACCTGGTCCGTGAATTCGCGCCCCGCCCCGGCGCCGCCGGCATGCCGCCCGTCGGCATGGCCGGATGGAAGGGCGGATTCGTGATGGAAACGCACTCCGAATCGCCCGCCGGCGCAGGCATCTCCGGCTCCTCGGCGCTGATGGTTTCAACCACGGCCGCGCTGGCGCAGTTCACCGGGCGCAAGCTCGACCGCGAGCAGATTCGCGAGCTGGCGCAAAACGTGGAAGCGCAGCTCATCCGCGTGCCCACCGGCTGCCAGGACTACTATCCCGCGCTGTACGGAGGCGTCAGCGCCATTCATCTCACCCCCGGCGGAATCCGCCGCGAGGCGCTGCCGGTGCCGCCCGCCGAGATTCATGATCGCTTCGTGCTGGGCTACACCGGCGCGCCGCGCCAGTCGGGCATCAACAACTGGGAAGTGTTCAAGGCGCACATCAACGGCGATCGCCGGGTGTTTCGCAACTTCGAAGAAATTGCGCAGATTGCCCGCGCCATGCGCGCGGCGCTGATCGCCCACGACTGGAAAAACGTGGCGCGGCTGCTCAAGGAAGAGTGGAAGCTGCGGCGCAGCAACGCTCCCGGCATCACTACGCCGCTCATCGATCAAATGGTGGCGAAGACGGCGCGTGCCGGGGCTCGCGCCGCGAAGGTGTGCGGCGCCGGCGGCGGCGGCTGCGTCATCTTCTTGGTCGAGCCTGACGCTCGCGAGCGCGTAGCCGAAGTCATCACCGACCTGGGCGCGCGCGTGCTGCCCTTCCGCGTTGACCGCAAAGGCCTGACCATCACCAAGCCGCAGTAACGGCGCCCTCGGCCGCTTTCTGCTAAGCCCCGGCGCGCGAGGCGCGTTCGGCCGCCTGTTTGGCCGGAGCCAGCGCAATCAGCGCGATGCCGACCACCACCAGCGCCGGAACGTCGCCCAGCAAGTGCCCGCGCTCAGCCGGGCTGCGCAACGCCTGCACCGCCATGATGCCGGCGTGCACCAGGCTCGACCACGCCGTAAACGCAATCAGGCTGCGGTTGGCCGCCGGATCCCGCGCCGCCATCAGCAGGAAAATCCCAAGCGTCGCATACACGCCCAGGATCATCTGCTCGTATTCCGGCTGGTTCGGCTGCCAGCGCCAGCCGCTCGGCCAGAGGTACATCATCAGCGGATAGACGCCCAGCAGGAAGATGAGGCCTGCGAGCCTCAGCACGATTTTCAGGGCTTTTTCTCGGTTCATGTCTCTCCCTCACGCAATCGAATTTAGAAAAGTGCGGCGCCGCGGACGGGGACTTTTATGAACCTGGAGGATTAATTCCGGGACTATAGGCCCAACTTTGAGGACGTTTCAAGGTTTTTAACTGCCGGCACCCAAAGTGTCCGGTTCCAGGCGGCCAAACCCGGCATCTAAACCCACCAGCCGGCAGCAGCTCCGGTTGCGGTGCAGCGTATAATTTCACCATCGGTTAAGCCCACATGAGCCGCTTTTGCAGTACGGCACTGTTGATTCTGGCGGTCGCGATCTCACCGGCCTTCGCCGCCTCCAGCCCTGATAATCGCAGCGCCGACCAGCAGGGGTCGCGTATTACGACCGAGCAGCGCATTGACTTGGTGCGCGGCCTGCAATCCGAGTTCGTCTTTATCCGCCGCACCTTCCCCATGGGCATGAAGGGCCTCACCATCAAAGACGGCAAAGTTTCGCCCGATGAGAACGGCATCCGCAACGCGGTTGCGGCCAACGGCCTGGCTGCCCGGCCCGGCGACAAGGCGCAGATCACCAACGTTGAAATTCGCGACAAGAGTATCGTCTTCGAAATCAACGGCGGTCCTAAGAAAAAGACCAAGTGGTACCAGCACATCAGCGTAGGCATGGGCGGCGCAGAGGCGCCGATTTCGCAAGCCCCTGAGGGCGTGGCGCGCGGGTCAGTCGTCACCCTGGAATTCGACCGCAGCATTCCGGCAGTCAGCGTCGCGCAAATCAAAAAGATGCTGGAACCGGTGTTCGATTTCACCGCCCACTCCGCGGCCGAGCTCTACGTGAAGCAGTTCCCGCCTGAAGTGGAAGCCGCGCTCAAAGACCACAAAATCCTGGTGGGAATGAATAAGGAGCTGGTCGAAGACGCCAAAGGTCGCCCCGAGCAGCGCCTGCATGAAAAAGACGCGAGCGGCGCTGCCTACGAAGAGTGGATTTACGGCGCGCCTCCGCAGGAAGTGACGTTTGTGCGCTTCCACGGGGATGAAGTTTCGCAGGTCGAAGTGATGCAGGTGGACGGGCAGAAAGTGGTGCGCACGCAAAAGGAAATCGATCTTGGTGCGATTGCCGCCGCGCACCGCGCTCAGGAAGCCGCTGCCGGCGAGGCCGGCGAGCAGCCCGGCGGCGCTGCCAACTCCGCAGCTTCGTCGCCGCCGGCCAACCCGGCCGACATTCCCGACGAAGCGCGCGGCCCCAAAGGCCGGCCGACACTGCGCCGGCCCGGCGAGCCCGAACCCGATCCTGCAACCACCATCAACACCAGCCCCATTCCGCGCAACTCTCCCGGCCCTACTGTGCCGCCGCCGGGGCAGCCGCCGGGCGGGCAAACGCCGCCTGAATAGAAACTCGTGGTTCGCGAGGCTGCCTGCGTCCCCCGTCTGACTGTTCCTCGCGCAGTCCTCTGCGCCGCTGCCTTTCGCCCGGTGAATTAGACTGAGACTGTGAAGATCGCGCTCGGCCAGATCAACACCACGGTGGGTGACTTCGCCGGAAACTCAGCCAAGGTCATTGATTACTCGCGCCGCGCGCGCGAAGCCGGGGCCGCGCTGATCCTTTTTCCCGAGCTCGCCATCTGCGGCTATCCGCCGCGCGACCTGGTCGAAAAGCCCGCATTCGTTTCGCGCAACTGGGAAACCGCCGAGCGCATTGCGCGCGAGACCAACGGCATCGCCGTGGTCGTCGGCCTGGTCACGCCGGCGCGCGCCGATACGGGCAAATCCGTGATGAATTCAGCGGCACTGCTGCGTGAAGGCCGCGTTGCTTTCGTGCAATCCAAGCGCCTGCTGCCTACTTATGACGTTTTCGACGAGTTGCGCAACTTTGCCCCGGCTGAAAAACAGCAGCTCTTCCCGTTCTGCAGCCGCGAAGTCGCGCTCACCATCTGCGAAGACGCGTGGAACGACAAGCACTTCTGGAACCGCCGGCTTTACGGTATCGATCCGGTCGAAGACCTCATGCGCGCCGGCGGCAAGTTCCTGCTGAACATCTCGGCTTCACCGTTTTATGTAGGCAAGCAGCAACTGCGGCGCGACATGCTGCAAACCCTGGCCCGCAACTACAACGTGCCGGTCATCATGGTCAACCAGGTCGGCGGAAACGACAGCCTGATTTTTGATGGATCGTCGGTCGCCATCACGCCCGATGGCCGCGTGGCGGCGCAGGCCTACAGCTTTGAAGAAGACCTGGTCTTTTTCGATTGCGAAACTTTTGAAGGCGACCTGCACGAGCAAACCGACGGCGTCGAGGCCAGCGCCTATGAAGCGCTGGTGCTGGGCACGCGCGACTACGTGCACAAATGCGGCTTCCGCCGCGTCATCGTCGGCCTGAGCGGAGGCATCGATTCCGCCCTCACCGCCACCATCGCCGCCGACGCGCTCGGGCCTGAGAACGTAATCGGCGTCAGCATGCCCGGGCCGTATTCCTCGCGCGGCAGCATCGATGATGCGCGCTCGCTCGCCACCAACCTCGGCGTCAGGTTTGAGCTCATCCGCATTACCGAAACCTACGATTCATTCATCAAGTCGCTGAAGCCGGTGTTCGCCGGCCGCGAGGAAGACGTCACCGAAGAAAACCTGCAGTCGCGCATTCGCGGCGCAATCGTGATGGCGCTCTCCAACAAGCTTGGGGCGCTGGTGCTGGCCACCAGCAACAAGTCGGAGCTGGGCGTCGGCTACACCACGCTTTATGGCGACATGGTCGGCGGCCTCGCCGTCATCTCCGATGTTCCGAAGACCATGGTGTACCGCCTGAGCCAGTGGGTGAATTCGCGCCGCCCTGTCATTCCTAAATCCACGCTTGAAAAGCCGCCCTCAGCCGAGCTGCGCCCCGACCAGAAAGACACCGATTCGCTACCGCCCTACGAAGTGCTTGACACCATCCTCGAAGACTACGTTGAGGACTACAAAACTGCCGAGCAGATTTCGCGCGAGCGCGGCTACGACTTCAACCTGGTGCGCAGCGTCATCCGCATGGTTGAAAAATCGGAGTACAAGCGCCAGCAAGCCGCCCCCGGCCTGAAAATCTCAGAAAAGGCCTTCGGCGTGGGCCGCAGGTTCCCCATCGCCGCCCGCCACGAAGTGTAAGCCGCCCCTGTCGCTCGCCGTCATGGTAGAATCTACCATCAGCATGGTAGAATGGTAGCCGTGAGCCTGAACATCAAGAACGAACAAGCGCATGTGCTGGCCGCTCGGCTGGCGCGGATCACCGGCGAGAGCCTGACGGAAGCCGTCACAGTAGCGCTGCGCGATCGCCTGGAGCGAGCGCGCGGCGACCGCGGCGCGCTGGCCGCGCGGCTGCTTGAAATTGGCCGTGATTGCGCCGCGCAGGTTAAAAGCCGGCCTCGCGCCCGGGACCACGCCGCCATGCTCTACGACGACAATGGCCTGCCGCGATGATTGTGGATACGTCAGCCCTGCTGGCGATCTTGCTCAGTGAGCCGGATTCCAGGCGCTACGCCGAGGCCATCGCCTCAGCGCAGGTGCGCCGCATCTCGGCCGCGACTTACGTCGAAGCCGGCGCGGTGATCGATTCATTCCGAAGCCCGGTCGCCAGCCGCAGGCTGGATGACTTGCTGCGCGAGGCGGAGTTCGTTATCGAGCCGGTCACCGAGGAGCAGGCGCGCGTGGCGCGCGACGCGTATCGCGATTTCGGCAAGCCCCGCCGGCACGCCGCCAGGCTCAACTTCGGTGACTGCTTTGCGTATGCGCTGGCGTGTGTCTGGCGCGAGCCTCTCTTATTTAAAGGTAAGGAGTTCGCTCGCACCGACGTGAAGCCGGCACTTGATTCGTAACTGCGCCAGCACGTGACCGCTTCCGTGGTTCAATCTGCGGCGCCGGCGGCGCGCTGCCTCCCTTGAATTTCGATATACACGTTCACCAGCGAAACCGCCGCCGGGGTTACGCCGGGAATTCGTGAGGCTTGCGCCAGCGTGCGCGGCTGCAAGCGCTGCAGTTTTTCTTTCATCTCGCGCGAAAGCCCGCTCACGCTCTGGTAGTTGAACCACTCCGGAATGGCGCGCTGCTCGGCCCGTTTCAGCCGCTCAATGCTCTTGCGTTGCTGCTCCAGGTAGCCGGCGTACTTGATCTCAGTCTCCACCGACTTGAGCTCGTTGCGAATCTCGGCCGGCAGGCCGCACTCCTGCACAGCCGCCACAGGGTCCGCCGCCTCGCTGCCCTGCGCCTCCGGCATGTCGTCAGACTGCGACCCGCTTTCGGCCGCGCAGCCTGATACCCGGGTCGGCGCGCCCGTTATCTGTTCGTAGAGTGAAACGGGCGCGTCCTGCTTCGGTTCATAGTGCACACGCAGCGGGCGCTCAAAGAACTCCGGCTGCAGGCGGCGCAGCAATGGCACAAGCTGCTCCATCGTGACCTCAGGCCGCTTCAGCAACTGCGCCAGCTTTTCTCCCACGCGGCCGTCACCTCCGCCGCCTTGCGCCTGCGGCTTGTCTGGGGTATTGGCGATCATCAACGGCGCGAGCTCAGCGCCCAGGCGCGTGCTCTCCAGCAGCCGCGCAAGTTTCCCCATGCGCTCCTGCTTGGCTTGAAAGTCGCTCCACACATCGTCATTAATCAAGCCGACGCGCCTGCCATGCGGCGTAAGCCGGCGGTCGGCGTTGTCGATGCGCAGGTGCAGGCGGAACTCAGCCCGCGACGTGAACATGCGGTAAGGCTCGTTGGTTCCTTTGGCAATCAGGTCGTCAATCAGGATGCCGATGTAAGCTTCGCTGCGGTCGAGCACCAGCGGCGGCTCGCGCTTTACCGTGAGCGCCGCGTTGATGCCGGCCATCAATCCCTGGCATGCCGCCTCTTCATAGCCTGACGTTCCATTAATCTGCCCCGCCAGGTACAGCCCTGCGACCTGCCTGGTTTCAAGCGTCCGCTCCAGTTCCGTCGGATCGATGGCGTCGTACTCGATGGCGTAGCCCGGCCGCAGCATGACGCAGTTTTCCAGGCCCACCACCGTCTTGATCATCGCCTCCTGCACGTCGGCCGGCAGCGACGTGCTCATGCCGTTCACATAGATTTCGTGCGTGTCGAGCCCCTCCGGCTCCAGAAAAAGCTGGTGGCTGGTCTTGTCGGCGAATTTGACGATCTTGTCTTCAATCGAGGGGCAATAGCGCGGCCCGATGCTTTGAATTTGCCCGCTGTACATCGGTGAGCGATGCACGTTTTCGCGAATCACGCGATGGGTTTCGCCGTTGCTGAAGGTGATGAAGCACGGCACCTGCCGCTGCGTGATTGATCGCGTGCGGAAGCTGAACGGCGTGGGATCTTCATCGCCCGGCTGCGCCTGCAGCCGCTCCCACCAGATGGTGCGGCCGTCGAGGCGCGGCGGCGTTCCGGTCTTGAGCCGGCAGCTTCGCAGCCCCAGGCGCTTGAGGGCTTCGCCCAGCATCTGCGACGCAGGCTCGCCGCGTCTTCCTGCCGGGGTTTGCTGCTCGCCGCAGTGAATCAGCCCATTCAGGAACGTTCCGGTGGTCACGATCACGGCTTGCGCGCTGAATTCGCGGCCATCCTTCAGCCGCACGCCCCGGCAGGTTCGCCGCTGCGCTTCAGCGCCGACGACCAACTCAACCACTTCTCCTTCCACAATCGCAAGGTTCGGAGTGGAAGCGAGTCGCTGGCGCATCTTTTCGCGATAGAGCTTCTTATCGCATTGCGCCCGCGGCGACCACACTGCCGGGCCGCGCGAAGTGTTCAGCAGGCGAAACTGAATGCCGGCGGCGTCGGTAATCTCGCCCATGATGCCGCCCAGCGCATCGATCTCGCGCACCAGATGGCCCTTGGCGATGCCTCCCACCGCCGGATTGCACGACATTTGCGCAATCAGGTCGGCCTTCAGCGTGAACAGGCCGGTGCGGAGCCCCATGCGCGCCGACGCCACCGCGGCTTCGCAGCCGGCATGACCGCCGCCTACCACGATTACGTCGAATTGTTCTGGGGTCGCCACCGGGAAGCCTGATTTCATTTTAGCTGGCCGCTTCGGCGTCGCATCGCGCCCGGCTTTGCTAAAATATTGGCCAGGCGAGTTGGCCCTCGGTTTGCGGTTAAGCTGCTGTTTCAGCTATCATTAAACCTTTGTCGGCACTGATTGGCTGGCGTAGCTCAGCTGGCAGAGCATCTGATTTGTAATCAGAGGGTCGGGGGTTCAAATCCCTCCGCCAGCTCCAGCTTGCGTGGCAGTAACCGGTCCGACCGCGCACAGGCGCCTCGGGCACCTCAACGGAATAAATCCACATTAACCGATTTCAATGTGGTAAGGCGGCACTCGTAAGTTTCGTGTGCCTGTCGATATGTGATTTCACGGCGCCGGCCCTGTGATCGGCAAAATTGCCCGCCGCGCGCCGGATTGCGCGGAGGCAGGCAAAGGGCACCTCCGCCGGCAAAGCAGCGCGGTTGGCCGGTTTGGAAATCGCACAGGTGGGTGAGCGGTTAAAACCGACAGACTGTAAATCTGTTGCCCCTTGGGGCTACGGAGGTTCGAATCCTCCCCTGTGCACCAGAGTTCGAGTTTGTTGGCAAGTCGGGATGAGTCGAAGGCCATGTGGCCGTAGCCCCGGGTGAATTGCCAAGCGAGCGCCGGTGAGCGCGCGAGCGCAGCAAGAGGGCGCAGCAGGCCGAGCCGTTGCGGAGCCCGCGGAACAAAGCTACGGAGGTTCGAATCCTCCCCTGTGCACCAGAGTTCGAGGTTTGTTGCAAGTCGGGATGAGTCGAAGGCCATGTGGCCGTAGCCCCGGGTGAATTGCCAAGCGAGCGCCGGTGA
>JAJPJZ010000034.1 GCA_021323935.1 Terriglobia bacterium
CGAGCCGATCACTACCAGGTGCCGAATTCGCCCGACGACCAAGCGGCGGGCATTCGCGATCTCGACAACGAGCGCGACGCCTTCGCAATCGCCACCTGGGTGCACACTGCGTCTGCCAACCTTCTGTTCACGGTCTCGCCGTTCTACCACTTCAACCGCGCCGATTATGTTGGCGGGGCCGGCGATTTTCCCTTGACCCCGCAGGACCGCAGGCGCTCCGACTACATTGGCGTGCATGCGACCGCGGCCTATTCGCGCGGCCGCAACCAGGCCCGCGCCGGGGTTGACCTGTTTGGCGAACGCCAGCACGAGCAGATCGCCATCGCCTTCCATGACGGCAGCTCGCCTGACCTGAGCGCGCAGCAGGACGCAGGCGGCAACGTAGGGGCGTTTTTTGCGGAAGATCAATTCCGCGCCAGCAATTGGCTCACGCTGAATGCCGGCGTTCGCCTCACGCGCTATTCCGGGCTGGTGACCGAGTATGCTGCCGATCCGCGCCTGGGCGCCGCGTTCACCCTGCCGCGGCTGGGCTGGGTGCTGCGCGGATTTTATGGCCACTACTATCAGGCGCCGCCGTTGTCGTCAGCCAGCTCATCGCTGAGCGGCTTTGCCGCCAATCAGGGACTTGGGTTCCTGCCGCTGCACGGCGAGCGCGATCGCCAGTATGAAGCCGGCCTCGGCATTCCGGTGCGCCAGTGGACCTTCGACTTCAGCGCCTTCCAGACCAGCGCGCACAACTTTTTCGATCATGACGTGCTGGGGAATTCCAACATTTTTTTCCCGCTCACCATTGACCAGGCACGCATTCGCGGCCTTGAAGCTGCGGTGCGCTCGGCGCAGATCGCGCAGCTCGTTCAGTTGCACCTCGCTTACTCGCACCAGTTCGCGCAGGCACGCGGGGCGGTCACGGGCGGGCTCAGCGATTTCAGCGCGCTTGAAAGCCGCGGCTGGTTCTACCTCGATCACGACCAGCGCAACACGCTCTCGGTAGGCGCAAGATCGTCGCTGCCGCTGCGCGCCTGGATTTCGGCCAACGTGACGTATGGCTCAGGGTTCCTCGATGGCGATGGCCCGGCGCATCTCGGCCCGCACACTTCGGTTGACCTGGCGCTGGGCAAGCCATTCGGCGAAAACTGGTCGGTGACGCTGAACGCGCTGAACCTGGCCAACAGCCGCTACCTGCTCGACAACAGCAACACCTTCGGCGGCACGCACTGGAGCTATCCGCGCCAGGTGGCCGTGCAGGTGCGATACACGTTTCATTACTGATGTTGCTGAGCTCTGCGTTCCAGGCTAATGCCGCACAGCGGCTCGCCGTTATTCAGAGTTGTCTTCACAAAAAAATGGCGGGCCCGAAGGCCCGCCGAGGCAGGGTTGAGCAGGTTATGGATTAGTCGGCAGCCGAAGAAGCTGCTGCCGCCGAAAGGTGAAGCGATTGCTGTTCGATGGCGACCTGGCCCATGTAGCGCCGGAAGGAGAGGAAGACGACCGACATTACGGGCAGGGCCAGCGACCAGGCAAATCCAACAAAGTGGCTGGTCATGGCGATCATGGTGGCGACGCCGGCGCTCAGCAGGAAATACGGGAAGGTGAGCAGGGCCATTTGACCCCACAGCTTCCACATATGGTGGCCTTCGACCGCCGAGATGATCGCGGCAACCGGAACCGTGTCGGCGAGGAAGAAAGCGGCGGCTGCAAGAGCGAGCAGGGCCGGCTTTTCCGCGGCGACGGCCGATTTGGCGGCTGCGCTGGTAAAGAAGAACGACAAACCGATTGCGTTACCCATGTTGCACACGTTGAAGGCAGCTTGCGTCAGCTTCATTTCCTGTCCTGAGCTGGGCAGGCACTGCACGAAGGTGGAGAGGACGCCCACCACGATCGCGTGCGGCATGGTCAATTGAACCAGTCCAACCAGAATGAAGGGCAGGTTCATGGACATGTTGCTGTCGATGCCCGGCAACTTAACTTTCATGCGGGCCGAGATGACCGCCATGGCCAGCAGCACTGCAAACTTTGCATCTACTGCCGGGATCCCCTGTATGACTGCGTAGCCACTTAACGCCGCGCATCCCAGGATCACAGCGATCACGAGCGCTTTTGCTTTAGTAGGTAAGTTCTTCATCGCTGTTCTCCTTTCTACAGGGTCGGGCTGGTCGTGCTGGTTGTGCTGGTTGCGTCTGCCGGATCGAGCGTGCTCGGGTCGATCACGGCGCCGCTGGTCGGATCAATCAGGTCTTCGCCATCTTCATCCGACGAGAGTGCCTGCGAGGTTGAAGCGCCCCAAAGAACGCTGGAGCCCCACAGAACGCTGAAGCCTTGCTGCGAGTTGTCGTCCCACAACGCTGCTCCCCACAGTACCGAGCTGGCGTTGGTGAACTGGTTGGCGCCCCACACAATGGCCGCGCCCCACATCACTGAGCTGCCCCAGCAAACCGTGTTGCCGAGCAGCACGACATTGTTGATGGTGACGGTGCCGGTCACGGGGTTGTAGTAGGCGGTCGGCGAAAGCGCCGGGCCGGTTGCCAGGTCGTTGTTGTTCAGCGCCGCCCAGATATCGACGTAGCCGGCGCCGTAGGTGAACACGTCATATTCGTTGCTGAAGTTCTGCCCGCTGCGGGCCTGGCTCTTGCTGGTCCTGACGAAGCCCTTCCACGCCGTCTTCATCAGCCGCGCCTTGAGCTGGTCAGGCGTGAGCGACGGGTTCTGCTGCAGCAACAGCGCGGCAGCGCCCGAAACCACGGGAGTCGCCATGCTGGTGCCGCTCAAGCGGAAGTACGCGGCGCCCGTCGTCGGATCCAGCGGAACGTAGGCCGGCTGAATGTCGTCGTTGGGAAATGCATTGGCCAGCGTGCTGCCCGGGCTGCGTAGTGAAACGATCTGGTTGCCGGGAGCAACGATGTCGGGCTTCACGATGTGGTCGATCAGCGTCGGCCCCTTCGAGCTGTAGCTGGCGATGATGTCGAGCACACGCAGTGCCGTCGGGTTGGTCAGCGTGGCGCCCACGGTCATGGCATACGGATCAATTCCAGGGGAATTGATGGTGCCGTAGCCGTTGGTGCCGAGTGAGTTGTCGCGGCCGTTGTTGCCGGCGGCCACGGAAACGAAGATGCCCGCCTTCCACGCCGATTCAACCGCCTGGCAGAGCGGATCGAGCGTGTAGCTTTCAAACACGCCGCGGCCGAGCGACAGGTTGATGACGCGGATGTTGTACTGCGCCTGTAACTGGATGGCACGCTGGATGGCGGCAATCACGGCGCTATCGGTGCCGCTGCCGTTGCCGTCAAGTACGCGCAGGTTGATGATGTTGACCCCGGGCGCGATGCCGCTATAAAGCGACGCGTAATTCGCGCTGGCGCCGTTCGAGGCGACAATGCCGGCCACGTGCGTGCCGTGCCCGTAGGCATCAGACGTGCTGCTGTCGCCCGGGACAAAGCTTTCGCTGTACACCACGCGGTAGTTGCCGGAGCTGGGCGTGTGCAGGTCAGGGCGATCGGTCACGCCGCTATCGATGACCGCCACGCCGATGCCGCTGCCGTTATAGCCGTTCGCCCAGGCCACATCGGCCATCACGGCCTGCGTCGGATACACCGTAGTGGTCGTGGAAACCGTGCCGGTCAACTGCACCGGACGATCAAGCGTGATGTAGGCAACTTCGGGCAGCGCCGCAATGGCCGGCAGGAGCTTTGCCGGAACCGTGAAGTGGCCGCCCTTGATCACTTTCAATTCACGCTTCAGCACGGCGCCGGCGGCGCCCATGTGCTGAAAGTGCGTGGTACCGGGCGCGCTGGTGAACTGGACGACGATGTCCACTTTCTTATCGCCGGCGTTGAGCAGGGCTTGCAGCTCAGGTGAATATTTTGCGTTCGGAGAAAGCGGCGCTTTCGCGGCGTTCGCACTCGCTCCCGCCAGCGCCACCATCAACGTAACTGCGAGCACATGCCCCAGTACCGAACGCGCTTTGTCGCGAAGCCGGCTGCCCCACACGCCTGATTCCGGCTTCGAGGGAACATGGCTAATTCGTGCGCCCCATGTCCCTGAATCTGTTATGTAGTTACCCGCCATGACTTGCTTTCCTCTCTCATCGGGCAGTCGTGAACCCGGTGATCTCGGGCTGGTTATTGCAGCTTGGGAACCAAAGCCAGTCGCAGCTAAGTTGTTGATTCTTTAAGTGTGTTACCTGCCTGGCCGGAATGGGCGGAGCGCCAAAGTGTCATTGGCCGCAGGCGCGCGACAATTTGTCCGGCTCTCGGGGCCGGAACGCCGGCCAGGGGCCCCGGACGTAACCAGCCGTTCTGGTAAAATTCAGGTAAGCCGCCCGAACGGAAGCTGTATGAAATCAAAACTTTTCCTTATCTTCGCCCTTTGCGGCGTAACCTCCCTTTGTTTTGCCGTCGACCAGGTCGTTGAAGAAATCATTGCGCGGGTCAACGACGCCATCATTACGCGTTCAGACCTGCAGCACGAAAAAGAGCAACTGCTGCAGAACGACCAGCAGGAAGGCGCCGATTCCGCCCGGGTTTCTGAAGACGAAAAGAACCTGCTGCGCGACCTTATCGACCAGCGCCTGCTGCTCGATAAAGCCAACGAGCTCGGCGTGAACGTGGATAACGAAGTGATCCGCCAGCTCGACGACATGCGCAAGAAAATGGGCCTGGGCTCGATGGAAGAGCTGGAAAAGGCCGCCGAGCAGCAAGGCATCTCATTCGCCGATTACAAGCAGAACATCAAGGAAAAGCTGCTCACCCAGGCCATCATCGAGCATGAGGTGGGGCAGAAGGTTTCGACCGGCACGCCTGAAGAGATCAAGCAGTTTTACGATGCGCACCAGAAAGAGCTTACGCGCGAAGAGCAGGTGCGGCTCAGCGAGATCCTGATTTCGCCTAACCCTGAAGCGCTGCGCCAGGCCGAGCAGCAGGCCGAACAGGCAGCGCAGAACAAAAAGGGCGATCAGCAGGTGCAGCCGCCTCCGCCGCCTGAGCCCACCCAGGAGGAGATTGCCGCCGCCGAGAAGAAAGCCCAAACGGTGGAAGCCGAGCTGAAGGGCGGCGCCAAGTTTGACGAGCTTGCCAAAAAAGTTTCAGACGGGCCGACCGCTAAGAATGGCGGTGACCTCGGCTACTTCAAGCGCGGCGTGCTGGCAAAGGAGCTGGAGGACAAGACCTTCGCCATGAAGGCGGGCGACATCTCCGAGCCCATCCTGACCAAACAGGGCTACGTGATATTGAAAGTGAGCGAGCACGTAAAGGGCGGCGTGCCGCCGCTTAAAGACGTCGAGCCGCAGATTAAGGACGCAATCTACACCAAGAACATCCAGCCGCTTCTGCGCGAGTACCTCACCAAGCTGCGCGAAGAGGCTTACATCGATATCAAGCCGGGCTACATCGATTCAGGCGCCAGCCCGAACGAAACCAAGCCGGTCATCGCCACCGGCCCCGGCACCAAGGGCGGCAGCGCCAAGCCGGGGAAAAAAAAGAAGCTGGGAATTTTTTAACCTGGCCGCCTCGCGCGAGCGCGGGTGACCGCGCAGCAGTTGAAAGCATCCTCGGCCTACTTTTTTCCGCTTACCGCATGCAGGCAGCGGCCGTAGAGCTCAAGCAGCAAGTGCGCATATTCTTCCGCCTTGCTCACGGTGCTGCCCTGAAAGCCGGCGCCGGGCGAGCCGGTCTTTCCAAAGCCGGTGGTGAGCGCGATAAATTTCATCATGTCGAGCGCAATATCTTCGTTGCGGCGTGAGCCCAGGCCCAGGTTTGAAACTTCGTCAGCCATGATTGCCTCCAGCACAAACTATCCATATTAACGGCTGGCGCGTGGCGGCGTGCGCTCACCTGGCGCGTTACAATGGCTGCGCCTGGAGGAAGCCGCAAACATGCGCATTCGAGTCTCCACCTGGTTGCTGCTCGCCGCGTTCACCGCACCCGCCATCATGACCGGATGCGCCGACAATCGCTATTACCGCGTTCAGGACCCGTACTACCACGACACGCATCGGTGGGACGCCGACGAAGACGCGGCATATCGCCGCTGGGAAGCTGAACGGCGCCTTGAGCATCGCGAACTGCGCCAACGCCAGGAAGCCGAACAGCGTGAGTACTGGGAATGGCGGCATCAGCACGGCGACCACGACCGCGATCATGATCATGATCGCGACCACGATCACCACTAAGCGCCCGCGCTCCTGCTATTCATGCCTGAGCGCCGCCAGCACCTGCATCCTAGCAGCGCGGCGCGCCGGCAGGTAAGCGGCCATAACTCCGGCCACGGCCACAGCGAGCGCCGTAACGCACAGCACCAGCGGGTCGCGCGGCTTCACGTTGAACAGCAGCGAGCGCAACAAGGGTGTGGCCGCGAGCGCCAGCGCAAAGCCGGCGGCAAGGCCCGCGACCACAAATCGCGCCGCTTCGCTCGTGATCATTCGGACCACGTCACCAGGCTGCGCGCCCAGCGCCATGCGGATCCCGACTTCGCGGATGCGCTGCGAAACCGAATATGCCACCACGCCGTAAGTGCCCAGCAGTGCCAGGCCAACCGCAACTGTGCCAAAAATGCTCATCAGCAGCGTGAAGGATTGCGTTCCGGCGAGGCCAGTGGCAATGCGCTGCTGCGCGGTGGCGATGTGAAAGATGGTCAGGTTGGAATCAAAGCGCTGCAGTTCAGTTCGCAGTGTGCCCAGCAAATCGGCGGGATTGCCCGCGGTGCGCACCACCAGGCTCAACGTGCCCACCACTTCGGCATCGCGCATGGGCGAGTAGAAGAAGCAAACATCTTCCTTCGAGCGGTGGACGTCTTCCATCTGCGCGTCGCCGACTACGCCAACGACCACTCTCCACGCCGCCTGCGCGCCGCCCACACGCAGGCGCTTGCCGATCGGGTCCTGGCCAGGAAAATAGCGGCGCGCGAATGCCTGGCTCACAATCATCACCAGCGGCCAATTCGAATTGTCAGCCGGGGTAAAGTCGCGGCCCCTGACCAGCGCAATGCCCATGGTGCGGAAGAAGCCGGGCGTTACGTCTTGGAAATACACGCTGAACTGGTTGGTATATGGTTCGTGGCCTTCAACTTCAAAGCCGCGATTGATGCCCGGCCATACCAGCAGATCGGCAGTCGAAGCCGCGGCGCTCTCTACACCCGGCACGCCCTGCATCCGTTCCGCCAGTTGCTCCGGTAAAAGATGGCGCGCCTCGTTTGAATAGCCCTGCGCTGGAACGTCGAAGCGCAGCGTGGCCAGGTGATCGCTGCGGAAGCCGGGGTCGCGGTGCTCCAGCGTCCAAAGCGTCCTGATCATGAGGCCGGCGCCGGCGGTCAAGACCATGGCCAGCGCTACTTCGCCGCCGGCCAGCACCTGCCGCAGGCGCGAGTGCCCTCGCGCTTCGCTTGAGCGCGCCCCTGAACTCAGTTTTGGCTGCATTCCGCGCCGCCCCAACTGCACCAGCGGAAACAACCCCAGCACCAGGCCGGTGGCCGCCGTCAGCGCAACGGCAAAAAGCAGCAGCCGCCAATCCATGCCGCTGCTGCCGAATCGCGGCAGGTCAAGCGGCAGCAGCTTCGCCCACGATCGCGCGATGAGAACAAATATCGCGAGGCCGAGCGCCGCGCCGATTGAACCAATCAGCGCGGTTTCGCTCCAAAGCTGCTTCAGCAGGTGCCAGCGCGACGCGCCGAGCGCGGTGCGCACCGCAATTTCGTGCTGCCTCCGCGAAAGCCGCACCAGCACCAGGTTGGCCACGTTCGCGGTCGCCACCAGCAGCACCAGGCCCACCGCGGCAAACAACGCCTCCAGGGCCGGGCGCACTTCCTGGGTCATATCGTCGTGCGCCGCGGCCAGGGCAATGCCCCGGTGGCGGTTTTCCGAATACTGCCGCTCCAGGCGTTCACCCAGCGCCTTCATTTCGGCGGCAGCAGTGGCCACCGTGACCCCGGCACGAAGCCGACCCAGCCCGTCCATAAAACGAACGTCGCGGCTGTGGGGAAAATCGTATTGCGCAAATTGCGGATACATCAGGTTGTAAGCCGCAATGGGCGCCCAAAGCTGGGCATGGCCTGAAAGGCCGGCAAAGCCTGCGGGCATTACGCCGACCACCGTGAACAGCGCGCCGCCGAGCGTCATGGTTCGGCCGACCGCGTCAGGAGCTGCGCCCATGCGGCTGCGCCAGAAGCTATCGCTCACCAGCACGGCAGCGTGCGCCTGCTCCTCTTCCGGGCCAAAAGCGCGGCCCTGCGCCGGCCGCACGCCCAGCAGTGAAAGATAGCTGGGCGTGATCAGCTCGCCTGGCGCGCGCTCGCGGTAATCGCCCATCTGCAGGTCGACCTGCATGGCGCTCCACGCTGCCAGGCTCTCGAACGATTTTGCCTCGCGCCGCCAATCGTAAAAATTCGCCATTGAGACCGAGCCGCGCCCGCCTTCCTGGGTGCTCTCCCAGATGGTCACCAGCCGGTCAGGCTCGGGATAAGGCAGCGGCTGCAGCAGGTAGCGGTCCACCAGGCTGAAGATCGCAGTGTTGGCGCCAATGCCCAGCGCCAGCGTGAGCACGGCCGTGAGCGCGAAGCCAGGATTCCTTCGCAGTGTGCGCAGCGCATATTTCAAGTTCGACATGACGCCCCCCTCACCGGTGTCCGCAACCGATTGAGGTTTGACTTGCCATGTGCCTGCTGGTTAGCAGCGCGGGACGAAAGCGACGAAATCAGTGACCGGCGCGCCGCTGCTATAATCAGGCCATCGGCCTGCGCGAATACCGCGCCAGTTGCGCGCCTGCTCACTCCTCGCGCACGCATCGGCCGTAAAACATCCATCGCGGTATTTCCCGGCGATATTCAGGAGAAACATCGAATGGCAAAGATTGCCAAGACCGCTGACCGCAAAAAGGTCATGGACACCACCAAGAGCACCGACTGCCCCAAGTGCGGCAAGCCGACTCGCATCGTGAAGCGCGTAAAAGACCGCGAGCGCAACGTCCCCGGCGGCGTTTACATCTCCTGCTCGGCGTGCGAATTTTTCGAGAAGCTGTGAACCCGCGGCATTCTCTGCAACCGTTAGCGCACGCCGGTTAAGCCCGCGCGCGCAGCTTCTGATCGCGATGGCCAACTGCGTTCAATGCGGCCGCCACATGGCGGGCTTCTCCTTCGGCAAAAAGATTTGCCCCTGGTGCCTGCAGTATGAAGCTGCGCGCAAAGCCGAGGCCGCCGGCGGCGAGCACGACGGGGTGCAGCCGGTCATGCCGGCCCCATGGCTGGTGCGGCAGCGCGCCCTGCCGATCTCGTTAACGCAGCTTTTCGTCGGCATCAACGTGGCGGTTTTCGCCGCCATGGGCCTCGCCGGGATTTCGCTTACCGAGCCCACCAGCCAGCAGCTTCTTCATTGGGGCGCCAACTACGGCCCGCTGACGCTCGGCGGCCAATGGTGGCGCCTGCTGACGAGCTGCTTCCTTCACATCGGAATCATCCACATCGGCTTCAATATGTGGTGCCTGTGGGACCTCGGCGCCCTGGCGGAAATGCTGTATGGCCCCTGGACGTTCGCCGGCATTTACCTGGTATCAGGCGTGGCCGGCATGGTGGCAAGTGTAGGCTGGCGCTTTGGCGGCATCAGCGCCGGCGCGTCGGGCGCGATCTTCGGCCTGGCCGGCGCGCTGGCTGCTTCCTTTTACCTGGGCGAGTTTTCCCTGCCGCGCCAGGCCATCATGGGCCAGTTTCGCAGCCTTGTGGTGTTCGTTGGCTACAACTTGCTGTTTGGCGCTGTGGCCGGCCATATCGATAACGCCGCACACATTGGCGGATTGGTGATGGGCGGAATCCTGGGCGCGCTGGTGGCGCGCGCTGCTCCCGGCCGCGAGGCATGGCCGCGAAGGCTTGCCATCCTGGGGGCTGCTCTCTGCGTGATAGTAGCGTCAGTGGCGGCGCTTGAGCGCTCGCACTCCTACCTGGTGCACCTGCAGCGCGGCGCGGCCCTGCTCGAAGAAAAAAAGCCGGCCGACGCCATCCGTGAGCTGGAAACCTCCGTCCAGGTGCGCCCCACCTACCTGCCGGCGCGCTTCGAGCTCGCGCGCGCTTACAGCGAGCAGCAGCAGTGGAGCGCAGCCGAAGCGCAACTCAAGCGCGTGCTGGAACTGGATCCTCGAAATGAAGACGCCTACGCCGGACTGGCGTGGGTATTGCAAAAAAGCGGCGACGCCGCCCAGGCGCGTGCCACGTTGCTCAAGCTCTTGCGGATCGATGCCCAAAGCCCTGCCGGGCACTTTGGGCTGGGCAATCTTGAGTTTGACGCCGGCGACTATCGCCGCGCGCTGCAGGAATTCACCGCGACTGCCCAACTCGCCCCGCAAACCGAGGGCGTGAACTACAACATTGGCTTGTGCCAGGCCAAACTCGGCGACCTGAATGCCGCCATTGACTCCTATCGCCGCGAAATTTCTATCTCGGGAGAAGATTCAGACACCGAATCGGCGCTGGCTGAAGCTTACCGCGCCAAAGGCATGACCAAAGAGGCCGAAGCCGCCGAACAAAAGGTCTCGAAGAAGCCTTCTCACTAATTCTGGGACCCTTTTTGGGCCGCAGTTCCACAAACGGAATCAGGTTACCCAAAGTTTTCCCGCAAGGTTCGAAGTCGCGCGCGAAGGCGTGGCTGTACCTCATTCTGTTGCCATGAACAGCAGCAACCGCGTGCTCACCTATCAGCCTGAAGCCAATGACCTGCACCAGATCATCCACGAGCTTGCCAATGTTTTGCAGCGTTGCCTTTCGCTTCGCATCGCTCTGGACGCGGGCACTTCGGCCGCGGAAGAAGACCTGCTGAGATTGCGCGAATCGGTGCAGCATGCCTGCATGCTCGTGCACCGCATCGCCGAAAAAGTTGAGACGCTTCCCTGCGCGCACGGGCAGCGCCGGCCAATCCGTAGCCAGCGATTCTGATTGCGGAAGCGCGTCGAGCGTGGGATTGCTAGTTGATCTGGAACCGGAACACGTAGTTGCGAGCGAGGCCGCTGCGGGTTGTGACCGATAAGGCAAGGGCGAAGTTCTTGCCTTCGTAGCCGGTCGGGGGAAACAGGTCGGGCTCCTGCCAGTAGCGCATCTTTTCGAGCCAAACCACTGCGTCGGCGGGGTAGGCGACTTCCTGGATTTCGGCGCCCGGCGCCACGGTTGTGGGCAGCTGTGCCTGCGCGCGCTCCACCAGCCTGACGCCGTTGTGGATAATGCGGTGCAACGCGCCGTTGGGATCCATATACGCCGATTTTTCCCAGTCGATCGTCAGCGCCTCGGCCGAAGTGTTCACCACCGTGAACGCCAGCCGCGAGGTCGAAGGTGTGAAGACAAAATCGGCGAGGTCGTCAGAATAAGTCCAGGGAAATACCGATTCAGGTTCCACCAGGACGAACTGATACTCCGGCTGGCTCGTGCCGTCGGGCACAATGGCAAAGTTTGCCGGCACGGCGCGGCGCTGAAGCTGCAGGTCATCTTCGTGGAAGTAATGCGTTCGCCCCACCGCCAGGTTATCGATGGCAAGCTCGATGTGCGGGTGCCGTGGGCCGCGCGGCGCCGGCCGAAGCAGAATTTCGCGCCCGGCGCTGTCAAACAGCGTGACGGCGAACGAAGCGTGCCGCCAATCGCGCTCAGTGTCATTCGTCACTGTGCCGCTGACCGAGACGGTTGGCCCGTTGACCGCGATCATCAGCTTCCTGAAGCGGAAAACGCCAAGCGCCGTCCTGACTTCAACACAATCCCTGCGCAACACCGGCTGGTTGGCAACGGCGCCGGCCTCAGCAGCCGGCAGCAGCAGCGCGAGCGATAAGAACGCGATGTGACGCAGGGTTCTAAGCATAGGCTCTTATATTTCCCCAACCCTGCTCAGCGGACCTGAGCGGTCGGCTGCGTGGCAGCGTTGCCGATGGCGTCGCCCGAAAGGACCAGTTCAACGCGCCGGTTGCGCTGGCGGCCGTCGGCTGTTGAGTTATCCGCGATCGGCTGCGTCTTGCCGAACCCCTGCGCGGTAATCGACGCCGGCGCGACGCCCTGCTGCACAAAGTAATCGCGCACCGCATCGGCACGCTGCTCCGAGAGCCGCTGGTTAAAGTCGTCGCCGCCCACCGCGTCGGTGTGGCCTTCGATTGCGACCTTCAACGTTGGGTATGCCAGCAGGATGCCGGAAACTTTGGCCAGGCGCTCGCGCGCTTCCGGCTTCAATTCGTACTTGCCGGTCTGGAAGAGCACGTCGCCCATGTTGGCGATGAGGCCGCGGGCGGTGTCGTGCGTTTCAAGCACGCTGTTGAGCTGGGCCAGCAGCTTGGCGCGCAGGTCGGCCTTATCTTTCTCAGCCTGCTGCCGCTCCTGCTCGGCCTGCTGGCGGGCTTTTTCTGATTGCTCGGCCTGCTGGCGGGCCTTTTCAGCCTGCTCGGCCAGCGCCTGCTGCTGCGCCCTGGCCTGGGCGGCCTCTGCGGCGGCGGCGGCCTGGGCCTGTTCGGCTTCTGCCTTGGCCTGCTCGGCCGCGGCTTTTTCCTGCGCTGCCTGCGCGGCGGCGGCTTCCGCTTCCTGGCGCATGCGCTCGGCTTCCGCCTTGGCCTGTTCAGCCTTGGCGCGATCTTCTTCCGCCTGGCGGCGGCGCTCGCTCTCAGCCTTGATTTGGGCTTCAGCCTGGGCGCGGGCCGCGGCTTCACGCTCGCTGGCTTCACGCGTCAGCCGGTCCTGTTCCTGCTTTTTCAGCGCCATGACGCGGGCGTCTTCGGCGTTCTGGGCTGCGTCGCGGGCGTAGGTGATCACCGCCTTCAATTGCTTTTCACGATAAGCGGTTTCGGCCTGCTGCAATGACTGTTGCGCCTTGCCCAATGCGTCCGCCGAATATTGGGCGGCGTTCGCCGAGCGCGCGATGCGCAGCGCGTTCCGCGCCTCAAACAGCGCCAGCGGCGTGTTCGGATCGATGCCGAAGATCGCGTTGTCAATTTTCTGGTTGCTGGAAGAGTAGGCGTCGCGTCCCAGCAATTCGTAGCTGAACTGGATCGCCTGCGCGCCCGCGCTCGAATCCGCCGCCGTTTCCATCACCACCAGGCTGCTGGGCTGGGTCACGGCGAAATACGGCTCGGCCGTAACGATGAGGCCAAAGGTCTGCAGCTCGGTGGTCGCCTTCAGCTTGCCTGCTGAATTGTGTTCGAGCACGAGCTCGCCCAGGTTGTCGGCGCGCCCCTGCGGGCTTACCGCCCACACCACATAGGTCAGATACTCCAGCCCGAAGCTGGTTGCCGGCTGCAGGCCCTCGGCCTTCAGTTCCACCTCAACCCGCGAGGCTTTGACCGAAACTTTCAGCTCGCCTGAGGCGCTCTTCATCAGGTCGGTGCCGGCCAGCGCCAGCCTGGTTGAACTGGCATGGCCAAAGTTGATGGCTGTGGTATTGCGAGCAACCTTGCTGGCGCCCGCCTCGGCGCCGGGGCCGGAGGCAAACGCGGAAACGGAGATCAGCGCCAAAACCAGCGGCAGCTTATTCATGGCAAACCCTCAGGTGCTGGCTGATGTTACCCGCGATCCCCCCGCTCCCAACAGGACACGAGAGTGATGCGACTAAAGTCAGCCTGGCAACCTGCGGCG
>JAJPJZ010000353.1 GCA_021323935.1 Terriglobia bacterium
GCGGAATCGCGCGGCGCCGGGGCAACGCCGTTAGGTTTTATTGCGCGCAACGCGTCGTTGCTCAGTGGGCGAGCCGCGTCTGAAGGAGGTGGCGCTACGGCAGCGCGAACAGGCGCTGGCAGCGCCTTCCAGCCGTTCACGTCCTGCGGCGCGGGCGGAATGGCGCGTCGCGCTTCCACGCTCACCATGCCGAGCGCGCGATCCAGTTCTTCAGGCGCGGGCGCCACCACCGCGCGAGGGCTGATTTGAACATCGCCGGCAAACTGCGCCGCGCCCGGTTCGGGCGGCGCTGGCAGCGCCGGAGTCCACGCCACGATGTTCGGCAGCCGCTGCTCGGCGTTCAGGCGAACGTCGCCAGGCACCGCAACCCGTTGCCGGAATCGCTCTGGGGTACGGGCCAGCGACATGATTTCCTGCGGCGCATTCACCGGCTCGGCCGCATGCGCTTCGGCTGCCGGCGAGCTCTCGAAGTTCAGCGACGGCAACTCAGGCGCTACGCGGTAATAGGTAATCGACTGGTGCTCACGCGGCACGGCAAGCTCAAAATGCCGGCGCGGCATTCGCGCTGCGCCGCAGATTGCCGCCACCATCGCCAAATGCAGCACTGCTGAGCCTGCCAGGCCTCGCCGCGGGAACCGGTGTGGAACCAGCACTGCACTGCAGCTTGAGGTTTCGGCTTCAATCCTGGTCGGGCGGCAGACGGCGGCAACGCTGGCCAGCAATCCTCGGCCGCGAGGCTCAAGCTCAACCAGAAATTTGGGGGTAAACTCCGCGGCCGGCGCAACTTCACCGCGCCCGTGTTGGCAAGGTGAGTTACCGCTGGTTGGCCGCTGAGCATCCATTAGGAGCCGGGAGCACGGGAAACAGGTACCCTGATTATAGCCCTGACTCGAGCGGGCCAGACATAATGAGAAGCTTGCGCACCGCCGCGTTCGGCGGCCTCGGCATCGTGATCCTGGCGCTTGCGACGCTCCATGCGCAGTCGCCGCAGCAAACCGGACGTGAAGTTGCGCCCGACGACGCCAGCGCATATTCGGGCGAATACGAATTCCTGCGTCAGGGCGAAATGCTGCAGTTGACGATTCAGCCGGGCGAAAGCGGCGACGAGAAGAACGTCACTGGCTTCATCTCACGCCATGGCGAAAGCGAAAGCGACCGCGGCACCATCCTGGATCACTGGATTCGCGCCGGCACTCTCCGCGCCAATGCACTGAAACTTCGCACTACCAGCATTCACGGCGTGTGGTTTGAATTTGAGGGCGGCATCGCGCGCGGCCCGGGCGCCTCGCGAAGCGAACGCGGCTATTACGTGGTTGAGGGCAAGCTGACTCGCCACACCAGCGACGCCAGTGGCCGAGATTCCGCCCAGTCGCGCGAGGTCACGCTCAATTCACTTCCTGAAGATCAGCCAAAATAATCAGCCGAAATGAATGCGGCGCTTCTCACCACGAACATGGGAGGAAGCGCCCCAGACTGCGAGCTAACGTTTGGCCTCGGGAGGCGCAGTGTATTCCACGGTTGATTCGGGAGCGCCGCCGAAGCGCGTGGCTTGCGTGTGCTGATCAAGGCGGGAAACGGCATCAGGGCCGTTGTGCATTGCGCCATACGTGCCAGTGGCCCGCTGCTGGTTCATCGCCGGCGTCGGCGTCACCGAGCCGACCGGGATGCGCTCCGCTGAAGAGCCGCCTGCCCCTTCCTGGCCTTTGCCCTCGAGCGACGCCTTGAAATCGCGCAGCGCCTGCTCGATGTAATGCTCCAGCCTGGCCCATAGCGGCGAGAACAAGTTGCCCATCTGCCCCGGAGGCGCGTAGTTCATGGTGATATGAACAATGGTGTTGTCGCCGAGCGGCGAGAAATCGATGCGCCCGGTGTGCTTTGGCCCGCCCACTGATTTCCAGCCAATGGCCTCATTATTGATGCGCTGCGTTACTTCGGCTTCCCACCGCACCAGCCGGCCACCCAGGTTCATGACCCAGCGTGAGTGGTCGCCTTCCGACCTCACTTCCTGCACCAGCCCGGTGCGGCTGGGTAGGTCCTCAAGCCGCGACCACGCGTGAAAAACTTCGCTCACCGGGCGGCCAATCTGAATGCTCTTTTCCAGCCGGATAATGCGCCCATTTTTCGTGCGCCCAAACACTCGCCACGCCAGCAGGGAAGCGCCTGCCGCGCCCGCTCCGGCAACAGCGCCGGCGGTGAAGCCACTCCAAAATTTTTTGCTCATCCTTCTACTCCCACCGGCGCACACACCGCGCCTGAACGGTTTGAGCCCGGTTCAATCCAATCAGGTTGCCATCGGTGGAGAACTGCTCATCACGCTTGCGCGCAATTGCTCGAATGGCGCGCAACTGGGCGGCAACGCGCAACATCACGCTTTACAGCAGGGCGCTAAGTATGGCTGAAGTTCGCATCGGCACCTCTGGATGGCATTACCAGCACTGGCGCGGCCCGTTTTATCCGGCTGACCTGCCGGCGGCCAGGATGTTGGCCTTCTACGTTCGCCACTTCGATGCGGTTGAAATCAACAACAGCTTCTATCGCCTGCCTCGGCCCGGCGCGATGGCCCGATGGCGCGATGCCACCCCCGCAGGGTTCTGCTTCGCAGTGAAAGCCAGCCGCTTCCTCACTCATAACAAGAAACTCAAAGACCCTCAAAACGCGCTCGAAAACTTCTTGCCGCGTGCCGAGGAGCTGCGCGAAAAGCTCGGCCCCATCCTGTTTCAGCTTCCCCCAAGCTGGAAGTGCAACACTGAGCGGCTCGGCGAATTCCTGGAAGCGCTGCCCAGGACCCATCGTTACGCCTTCGAATTCCGCGAGCAGAGCTGGATTTGCGACGCCAACCTGGAGCTGTTGCGCCGCCATAACGCCGCATTCTGCATTTACGAGTTGGCCGGCTTCCACTCGCCTGTCGAGGTCACGGCTGATTGGGCTTACGTCCGCCTGCACGGGCCGGGCGGGAAATACCAGGGCAGCTACTCCGACCCGAAGTTGCGCGATTGGGCGCGGCAGGTCGCGCGCTGGAGCACCACCCTGCGCGCCATTCATTTTTACTTCGATAACGACCAGGCCGGCTACGCCGCGCGTGACGCGCTGCGGCTGAAGGAGCTGGTTCGCGCCGAACTTCAAGGCGGCGAGCAACCTGGCCGCGCAGCATGACTCGCAAGTCCCAGGCGCAGGAAGCGTTCAACCTTATTTGCCTGCGTCCGCGCATGGATTCAGTGCACGTGACGCAGGGCCGCACTGCGCTCGTCACCGACACGGATGGCTTCCTTTACCCCGACACCGACCTGGGGCTGTTTTCATTTGAGACTCGCCACGTCAGCGAATATCACTATCTCATTAACGGCAAGCCGCCGCGCCGCGTGGTGAGTTCCAATGTGCGCCAGCACACCTGGCTCGGCTATTACATTGCGCCTCCGCCGAAGCCCAAAGGTAAAGAAGCGGACGCGGCACAGCACACCATCGAGCTGCGCCTGGGACGCTACGTGGGTGACGGTTTCCATGAAGATGTTGACGTGACCAACTACACCGGTGAGCAGGTCGAGTTCACCCTGGCGCTCGTGGTCGATGCCGATTTTGCCGGCGAAGAAGAAGTTCACCAGGGCCGCAAGCAGCGTGGCCGCCTGCGCCGCACGTGGCGCAAGGTGAACACCAGCCCAGCGGTTTGGGAGCTTGCTTACGACTATCGCGTGGCGCACCGCTACTCGCACCAGGGCAACCGCGGACTGGCGCGCTTCTGGCGCGGGACCATCGTACGCATTGAGAACGCCGGCTCGCCGCCGCGGCTGCGCCGCTCGCGTCAGCACAGCCAAATCGAGTTTCGCCTGCGGCTTGCGCCGGGCCAGGCGTGGCACGCATGCGTGATCACCACTCCGCTCATCAATGGCGAGCCGCGGCCAAGCCTTTACGGCTGCTATTCGTTTCTTGGGGGCAGCAACGCCTGGGAGCGCCGGCGGCGCGTCTTTCTGCAACAGGCCACGGTGCTGCACAGCCGCGACGAAAGAACCCTGGGCTCGGCGGCGATTGCCGCGCTCAACCAGGCGAGGCGCGACCTCGATTCTCTCCGCCTGCACGACCTCGATCGCCGCGATGGATCGTGGGTAATGGCCGCCGGCGTTCCGACCTATCTTGCTTACTTCGGGCGCGACACGCTGGCAGCTTCATGGCAAGCCGGCATTCTAGGGCCCGAGATGATGCACGGCGCATTGCACGAAGCTCGCGGCTGGCAGGGCACCGAGATCAACTATTGGCGCGACGAAGAGCCCGGCCGCCTGGTACACGAAGTGCATCGCGGGCCGCTGCCCACACTGTGCTTCAATCCCAAAGCCCGCTACTACGGCGCGGTTA
>JAJPJZ010000006.1 GCA_021323935.1 Terriglobia bacterium
ATTACGCGGTGCACCACTCGAACCGCTACATCCCCGATCGCTTCCTGCCCGATAAGGCCATCGACCTGATCGATGAAGCCGGCGCGCGCGTCAAGCTGCGCCAGACTTCGCTTCCCGAAGAGATCACGGAAGTGCAGAAGCGGATCAAGTTCATTGTGCACCGCATGGAAAACGCGATTGCGAACCACGAGTTCGAGAAAGCGCGGTTCTACAGCGACGAAGAGCGCAAGGAGCGCGATAACCTGCGCGTGCTGCGCGAGAAGTATCACCTGGATGAATCGGCCACCGGCGTGGTGACGCGCGAAGACATTGAAGACGTGGTTTCGCGCTGGACGGGCGTTCCGGTCACTTCGATCAAGGAAGAAGAATCGAAGAAGCTGCTGCGCATTGAAGAAGAGCTGCACAAGCGCGTGATTTCGCAGGACCGGGCGATCTCGGCCCTCGCTCGGGCCATTCGCCGCTCGCGCGCCGGGCTGAAGTCGCCGAACCGGCCCATCGGTTCCTTCCTGTTCCTGGGGCCGACCGGCGTGGGCAAGACCGAAGTAGCGCGGACGCTGGCGCAGTTCCTGTTCGGCAGCGAGAAATCGCTGATCCGCTTCGATATGTCGGAGTTCATGGAGAAGCACTCGGTCTCGAAGCTGATCGGTTCGCCTCCCGGATACGTGGGCTACGAGGAAGGCGGGCAGTTGACCGAGCGCGTCAAGCGCGCTCCCTACTCGGTGGTGCTGCTCGATGAAATCGAGAAGGCGCATCCCGACGTGTTCAACATCCTGCTGCAGGTTTTTGAAGACGGGCAGTTGAGCGACGGCCTGGGCAACACCGTGGACTTCAAGAACACCATCCTGATCATGACCTCGAATATCGGGGCGCGGCACCTGCAGAAGCAGCAGGGGCTGGGCTTCCAGATCCAGGAGAAGGAAGGCATCGTCGGCGACAAGGTTGAAGACCTGGTGAAGAACGAAGTGAAGCGCACGTTCAATCCGGAGTTCCTGAACCGGCTGGACGAAATCATCATCTTCAACGCGCTGAGCGAGGCTGACCTGATCCAGATTGTCGAGCTGATGATCCAGCAACTGAACCAGAACCTGGCGCAGAAGGCGATCACCGTAACGGTGAACGAGGAAGCCAAGAAGTGGATCCTGGAGAAGACGCTGACCGACCGGTCGTATGGTGCGCGGCCGCTGCGGCGCGCGCTGCAGAAGTACATCGAGGATCCGCTGTCAGAGGCGCTGATCCAGGGCAGCTTCACCACGCGGCCTGCGTTCCTTGAGGTTTACCTGGACAACAATCAACTCTTCTACCGGCCGGTGGGCGAGGAGAAGCAGGAAGGCGTGCTGCTGTACAACGATTGAGGTTGCAAAGTGTGGGGAGGGCCGCCTGCGGGCGGCCCTTTTGAGTGGCCTGAAATCAGGAAAAGATCATATCGAGGATGCGAGGCTCAGGGAGGAAAATCGGAGCAAGATCACTGGGAGGATGCGAGGTTCAGGGGAGAAAATTGGAGTAAGTATTACAGGGCGAATAAGAGGTTCGAGAAGAATGGGTCAGCCGCGTTTGGCCGTCCGCCATTCTTCCTCGATCAGCCGCCAGTGCAGCGATTCATAGCAACCAAGCAGAGTACAATGAGCATCGGCAAGAAGGAGGAGGGTTGTGATGGCTCCGCGGCGTCTGGTTTACCAGCAAGGGCATCATATCTGCACTCTGTACACTTCCCCGGAAGAGCAATTGAAAGCTGCGGTTGAATACATCCAGGCGGGGCTGGCTCGTGGCGAGCGCTGCCTTTACGTGTGCGGCGAGCACACCCCGAGCGAACTGCGGGAGGCGTTGCAGGAGGCCGGAATCGACGTGAAGCAGGAAGAGACGCGGGGCGCGTTGATCCTGGTGACGAAGGTGGATGCGCACCTGAGCGGCGGCCGGTTTGCCGCCGACAAGATGATTTCAATGCTGCACGGCGCCGTCCAGGGTGCGCTGGATGCGGGTTTCAGCGGGCTGTGCGCGGCCGGAGACATGGGCTGGGTGCTGGATCACGCGCCCGGCACTGAAGAGCTTGCCGAATATGAGGCGCGGCTAAACGAGTTTTACGCCAACAGCCGCGCGCTCGGGCTTTGCCAGTACAACCGCAAGACGCTGCCTCCTGAGTTCGTCGATCATTGCATCGCGACCCATCGTTTCGTTCGCATTGACGGGCCGATCGCGCTGGAAAATCCCTTTTACGAAGAGCCGCGGTACGCGATGCGCAGGAAGCCGGCCTCGGAGGCCGAAGTGGCCAACAAGATCCAGGAAATTTTTGCGCAGACGGGCGAGCGGGAACGGCGCGCGTCAGCGTAGGTGCAGGAAATCGAAGACAGGCCGCCCCTCGGAGGGCGGCCTTTTTCCGTCTGGCTGGGCGTGCGCAGTGAGATCTCGCCTCGCGGAGGTTCGGGCTGCCATTACGTTCAGTGGCCGAGCACGTTAACTTCGACGCCGCTTGGCGATTGCGGCGAGTGATAGACGCGTTCAGTGGCTTTCTTGAAGTCTTCGGGCCGCGCGGTGGCAGTGTTCACGAAGGTTTGCGGGTTGAGGTCAACGAGCGGGAACCAGGAGCTTTGTACCTGCACCATGATGCGATGCCCGCGGCGGAAGGTGTGATTCACGTCGGGCATTTCGAACTTGATATCGGCGAGCTGATTGGGAGTAAACGGCTCAGGCCTTTCGAAGCTGTTGCGGAAGTGGCCGCGGAAGGGCTCGCCGCGAATGAGCATGGCGTAGCCGCCCATGGCTTCGCGCGGCATTTCGACGTCGCGGCGCTGGGCTGCCGGACCGGCGGGCGCTTCGTCAGGATAGTCGGTGGGGTATACGTCGATGAGCTTGACGTCGAAATCGGAATCGGTGCCGGAGGTAGAGACTTTCAGGCGCGGTGACACCGGCCCGGCGATGGTGATGTCCTCCTGCAACGGATCGCTGATGTAGGTGAGCACGTCGGAGCGGCGGGTGGCGAAGCGCTGGTCACTGAGCATGTATTCCTGCGGCACGCCCAGCCCGGTGGTGTAGGAAACGTAAGGCACGGGGTGCGCGGGATCGCTGACGTACTCATCGAACGGCTGCTCGGAGGGCTGCGGCGGATCGAATGAGAGCTTGCCGCCGGCGTGGAGATAGAGCGTGCGCTGCGCGGCGTTTTGCGGCGGCCACGCCGGATACTGGCGCCACACGTTGGTGCCGGTTTCAAACACATAAGCTTCAGGCAGCTTGGGATCGGGCGCGTCTTTCAGGAAGTGCTCGAAGAACGGGAAGGCGATGTGCTGGCGCCAGAACTCGCCCGTATCGGAGCCGAACTTGACCCGGCCGAGCGAGGCGCCCTGCCAGCGTGCCCATCCCCCGTGCACCCAGGGGCCTTCCACGAAGTAAGTCGGCGTGCCGGGATTTTTTTCCTTCACCGAGTGATAAGTCTTGAACGGGCCTTCGAGGTCTTCAGCGTCGAACCAGCCGCCGACGATCAGCAGCGCGCACTTGATGTTGTGCATGTGGCGCGAGAGGTCGCGGGCCTGCCAGTAGCTGTCGTAAGTGTTGTGCTTGACCTGGTCGTCCCAGAGCCAGTTGCGGTTCTTCAGGTAAAGCTGGTTGACATTGGAGAGCGGCTCCATGGTCTGGTAGAGCGCGTAGGCGTCGTTGGTCGGGTAATCGATCTCCAACGGCTCGGCTTTGGGCGAAGGCTCCGGACGGGGATGGAAGAAGGCGTAAAAGCTGTAGTTGGCCTGCAGCATGAAAGCGCCGCCGTGGTAGGCATCGTCTCCCATGAACAGGTCGGTCATGTCGGCTTCGGGAGAAGCGGCCTTGATGGCCGGATGCGAATCGATGATGCTGGCTGAAGTGTAGAAGCCGGGATAGGAGATGCCCCAGATGCCGACGCGCCCGTTGTTGTTGGGCACGTTTTTCAGCAGCCAGTCAACCGTGTCGTGCATGTCGGTGCTTTCATCCACGTCGTTGTTGGAGGCGGGGTGGTCGATGTGCGGACGCATCTCCAGGAAATCGCCTTCCGACATGTAGCGGCCGCGAACGTCCTGGAAAACGAAGATGTAGCCGGCTTTGTCGAACTCCGGCGAGGG
>JAJPJZ010000401.1 GCA_021323935.1 Terriglobia bacterium
ATCTTGTCGAGCGTCTTGCGCGCGTCGGCTGCGCCAGGATCCTGCGGCGCCTTTTGCAGGTAAGCTTCCAGCTCCGCCGTGGCTTCGGGATAATTCTTCTGGCTCAGGTAGATGTGAGCGCGCACCAGGTGAATCGGCGCAAACGGCGCGGAGGCGAGCTCTTCGGCGCGGTTCACCTCGCGCAGCGCCGCGTCCAGGTCCTGGCGGCCGAGCTGGGCTTTGCTCATTTCAAAGTGGGCTTGCCACGAACGCGGATCGAGTTCCTGGCCGCGATCGAGCGATTGCGCTGCAAGATCGTACTGGCCGATGGCGTTATAGGCTGCACCGGTCGCGATGTAAGCCATGGCATAGCCGGGATCGCTGTTAATCGCAGCCTGGAAATCGTTGAGCGCCTGCTGTAGCTGGCCGTGGTCCATCGCCAGGATGCCACGCAGCGTTAGCGCCTGTGCGTACCGCGGATAAATGGCAAGCGCTTCCTCGGCCTGCCGGGCAGCTTCGTCCAAATTCTGTTTCTTGAGCGCCTCGCTTGCTTTTTCGAAATGCTGGCGCGCCTTTTTAGGCACTTTCATTTCGGCGACTGAAACCGTGCTCGAGGTGCCGGCTTTCGCATCGGCCGTGCTGGCTTCGGAGAGGCGGAACCTGAGCGGAGCGCCGGAGCCTTCAACCGCAATCTGTTGGCGATCCTGCGCGAGCCCATGCGTGATTACGACTTCGTAGTTGCCGAGCGGAAGATTGTCGATCTCAAATTGGCCGTCACCGCTGGTATAGGCTGCGGCCACGGTCTGCGCTGAACCGAGAAGGCGAACTTCCACGCGGGCATCTTTCACCGGGCGGTTACTGGCGTCGCGCACGCTGCCGGCCAGCACGCCCACAGAGGCGAGCGAGCGGTTGTTCCGCATGCCCTGAAGATCGGACGCCAGGCCCGGCATCGCGCCGGCTTGCCCAAGGGCGATGCTTGCCGCGAACATGGGAACCAGGGAGGAAACTATCTTTGCCCAAAACCGCATACTGCTTCTCTTCTCGGATAAATTGAGCGGCCGGGCTCATTGAGGTCGGAGACCTAACGACCGTGCACCACTCGCGGCACGCCAGCTTCACTCGTGCTAACGAATGAGACAAGAGTTCGCAAGAAGTAGTTGTCCTGTTCATCACCGCCTCGCACGAAATAAAATGCGAACAGCTAAGGCAACTCTGGGCCGCAGAAGCATGGAATGAAAATCAATCACGCAGGCATTGCCGCCGAGGCGGTCCGCATTGCGCCGGCGCGCGGGATTGCCGGCACCCTGCGGCTCCCCGGCGATAAGTCCATTTCTCACCGCTATGCCATGCTGGCGGCAATCGCCGAGGGCGCCAGCCGCTTCGAAAATTTCTCCACCGGCGCCGATTGCGCCAGCACGCTCGCCTGCGTTGAAGCTCTCGGCTGCGCAGTGCAGCGCGAGGGCACTCGCGTGAGCATCCAGGGCCTGGGGCCGGAACTGCGCCCGCCCGGCCGCGCGCTCGATTGCGGCAACTCCGGCTCAACCATGCGCATGCTGGCGGGCATTCTTGCCGGCCAGCATTTTGAAAGTGAGCTGATTGGCGATGATTCCTTAAGCCGCAGGCCGATGGCGCGAATCATGGCGCCGCTGCGGCAGATGGGCGCGACCATTGCGGCGGCGGATCGCGACCGGCCGCCATTGCGCATCCGCGGCGCTACGCCGCTTGCGAGCATCGATTACGTTACGCCGGTCGCCAGCGCGCAGGTGAAATCGTGCGTGCTGTTTGCGGCGCTGTTCGCCTCCGGCACCTCGACGGTCGAAGAGCCCATCCGCACCCGCGACCACTCAGAGCTCGCGCTGCGCGCATTTGGCGCCGAGTTGCATCGCAGCAAGGCGCGCGTGTCACTTGCCGGCGGCCAGCGCCTGCACGCCATTGAAGGCGGCATTCCAGGCGATATTTCTTCCGCGGCATACTTCCTGTGCGCTGCCGCATTATTCGCCGATTCAATGCTGGTGATCGATGACCTGATGCTGAACCCGACGCGCGCGCAACTGCTCGACCTCCTCACCGCAATGGGAGCGCGCATCAGCGTGCTGCGGGTCGAGGAACACCATGGTGAGTTGAGCGGCAGCGTGCAAATCGAGGGCGGAAGCCTGCGCGGCCGGCAGATTTCCGGACCCCTCGCGGCCGCGCTGATTGATGAACTGCCCGTGCTGGCGGCGATTGCGCCGTTCGTGCGCGATGGAATTGAGATTCGCGACGCACGGGAGCTGCGGGTAAAGGAATCAGACCGCATTACCGCCGTTGCAGAAAACTTGCGCCGCATGGGCGCGGCGGTGGAAGAGCTCGAGGACGGGTGGCGCATTCCGGGCGAGCAGCAGTTGCACGGAGGCGAGATTGATTCCTGCGGCGACCATCGCATCGCCATGGCGTTCGCCATTGCCGCGCTCAAAGCCCGCGGCGAAACCACCATTCACGGCGCTGATGCTGCGCGCATTTCCTTCCCTGAGTTCTTCGACGTGCTCGACCGGCTGGCGCAGCGATGACGCGACCTCGCTTGCTACAATGAAAAAAAGGAGCGCGTAGCTCAGTCGGTAGAGCATCTGCCTTTTAAGCAGGGGGTCCCGGGTTCGAGTCCCGGCGCGCTCACCACAGGTCTTCAATCCAAGACGGCCGATTCGAGCCGGTCTGCAGCAAGAACGACCGAATGGTTCGTAACCCTTGCGGCCCGGAGGCGAATCGATGAGGCTGAATGTCGCAATTCTGTTTTGCGGATTCCTGCTGGGCAGCGCAGGCCGCTCGAGCGATACGCCGCGCCTGCACAGCGCGATGGTAGCCAGCCGCAGCGAAATTCAGAACCTTCTGAAGGCGCCCTTGCCGGGGCCGCACATGTACGGAGGCGGCATCGTCGATGGCGATCATTTCCGTGCCGGAGCGCTGCGGCGCGAAGCCCCGGGTGAAGTTGAAATCCACCGCGACGACAGCGATATCTTCTACATCATCAGTGGGAGCGCGACCATCATGACGGGAGGCGAGCCGGTTCAGCCCAAGGCAGTCTCGCCGACCGAGAGCAGCGCGAAATCGATTCAGGGCGGCGTCG
>JAJPJZ010000040.1 GCA_021323935.1 Terriglobia bacterium
CTGTGCACCATTGGCGAAGGCACCAGCGAAATTCAGCGCATGGTGATCGCCCGCCAACTGCTGAAGGATTGAACATTCGCGTCAGGGCCGCAGTCTCCGCGGCCCTGAACTTGTCGCCGCTCACTCTTCCCTCAGCGCCTTCATCGGCTCCAGCCGCGCGGCGCGGTGCGCCGGCCAGTAGCTGGCAGCAATTGCAATCACTCCCAGCACGGCCACCGCAACCAGCAGCGATTTTGGATCGTCAGGCGCAACGCCGAACAGCAGTGCCTTCGCGGTTCGCGCTCCGAGCGTAGCCAGCAGCAGGCCGGCCGCGGCGCCTGCCGCCAGCAACACTCCTGCTTCCTTCAGGATCATCGCGAGCACATTCGCCGGCGTTGCTCCAAGCGCCATGCGCACCCCAATTTCGTTTGTGCGGCGCGCCACCATGTACGCAATTACGCCATAGATTCCGATTGCCGCCAGGATTCCTGCCAGCACCCCAAAAAATCCTGAGAGCGTGGCCATCAGCCGCTCGCGCAGCAGGCCATCGCGAATCTGCCCCTGGAAGGAGATGAACGAAATCGTGATCTCCGGGTTCAGTTCCGCGAAGCTGCGCTTCAGCTCCGCCGTCAACGACTGCAGCGCGGCCGCTGAGCGAATCAGCACCGATGTTTCCTGGTCGGGATGGCTGTCCTGCGCCAGAGCGAAGAACGTTACCGGCGAAAATTCCTCGCGCAGGTCGCGATACTTGGCATTCGCCACGACGCCGACGATTTGAAACTCCGGATCCGGCTCGCCGGCATAGACCCCTACATGGAACGTCTTGCCGATGGCGTTTCCGCTGAAATATTTTCTCGCGGCTGCTTCGTTGACGATCGCCACCCGCGGTGAGGATGCCGTATCCTGCGGGCCAAAGTCGCGGCCTGCCAGCAGCGGTGTTCCCATGGTGCGGAAGTAATGATCGCTAACGCGGTTCATCAGCGAATCGCCCGGCGACTTGCCGCCAATCACGATGTTCTGGTTCCAGGAATTGCCGCTGATCGGAACGATGTCGACGGTGGCGGCATCTTCCACGCCCGGCAGCGCGCGCACCCGCTCCGCAATCTGCCGCTTGTATTCCTGCCGCTGATCTTTTGGAATCGGCAGCCGGCTGAAATCAACATCGGTAATCAGCAGCCCGCTCTGCTGGAAGCCGGCATCGAGCGTCAGCAGGTTGCGCAGGCTGCCGACGAACAGCAGCGCGCCCGCCACCAGCACCAGCGAGAGCGCAATTTGGGTGACCACCAGCGCGCGGCGCAGCCCGAATTTTTCGCGGCTGGCGCCGATGGTGCGGCCGCCCGCATTCATCGCTGCCGCCGGAGGCGTGTTGGTGGCGCGCAGCGCCGGCGTCAGTCCGAACAACAGGCAGGTCAGCACTGCCAACCCTCCGGTAAAGCCCAGCAGGCGCCAGTCAAGGCCAAGATCGACCACCACCGGCTGATCCTGCGTGCTCAGGAAGGCGATCAACCCGCGGCTGACGGCCTGTGCCATCACGGCGCCAAGCGCGGCGCCGATCAGCGCCATCAACAGGCTTTCAAACAGCAACTGGCGAATGAGCCTTTGGCGTCGCGCGCCCAGCGCCAGGCGCACCGCCAGTTCACGCTCGCGCGCGCTCGCGCGTGCCAGCATCAGGTTCGCCAGGTTGGCGCAGGCAATCAGCAGCACCAGCCCGGCAATGCCCAGCAGCAGCCACAATGGCTGCTCGTACTGGCGCCGCAAGCGGGAAGTGCCATTGGCCGCCGAGTTCGCGCCCAGCTTGTATTCCAGGTAGTGCTTGCGGCCCTCCGCATCATATTCGGCCGGAATCGTCGCCTCGAATACCTCGCGCGAGATGGCCTGCATCTGCGCGTTTGCCTGCTTCAGGGTCACGCCCGGTTTCAGCCGACCCACTACTCCCAGCCACCAGGTGCGGCGCAGGTCCAGGTAGGTGTATTCGCCCCGCACAGTGGGCTCGGCGCAAAGCGGCAGCGCCGCTTCGTAATTGCGCCCGACTTCCACACCATAAAAGCTCGCCGGCGTGACGCCGATAATGTCAAAGGGATGACTTTCCACCGTGAGGGTTTTGCCGATCACGTTGCTGGCGCCGCCGAACTCGCGCTGCCACAGCGAATAGCTGATCACCGCGCCCGGCGCCGCGCATCCTCTCTTATCGTCATTCGCGGTGAAGACGCGCCCCATCAGCGCCGGCACGCCCAGCGTCTGGAAGAACTCGCCGCTCACAAACAGCGTGACCGCGCGGCGCGCTTCGCCCCCCCGTGCCAGGTTCATGCGCTCGCCGCCAAACGCCGCAACCGACGAAAACACCTGCTGGTCCTGCCGTATCTGCTCCCACATCGGGTTGGTGAGCCAACTGTAGTAGCCGGTCACGTTGCCTGAAGTCCAATGCCGTTCCGGAATGTTCACAAATGCCAGCGTGTCGGGATCTTTCACCGGCAGCGTGCGCAGCCGCACCGCATCAATAAGCTGGAAAATCGCCGTGTTGGCGCCGATTCCGAGCGCCAGCGAGAGGATCGCCACCACCGCGAACGCCTTGTTGGCGCGCAGTTGCCGCGCCCCATAGCGCAAGTCCTGTACTACTGTTTCGAGCCACGCTTTCATCGCACGCTCCCCCGGCTTTAGACGGCAGCCGCACTGAAACGTTAGGGCCTGCTTGCCGTTGCCTTGTGGCGCGATGCTGTTCCTGCAGCACGCTTTTCTGTGTTCCAGCTTTCTGTTGCGGCTCCCGCGCTCGCCGTGCGGTTTACCCGCCCACGATGGCTTCCGCCTCAATTTCCACCAGCATTTTTGGATCGATGAGCGCCTGCACCTCGACCATTGAAGTCGCGGGCCTGATCTGGCCAAACACTTCGCCATGCGCCCGGCCCACCAGCTCCCAATCGCGCGCGATGTTCACCACGTACATGCGCGTGCGCACCACGTGTTCGAGCTTTGCGCCGGCCTTCTCCAGCGCGCTCCTGATGTTCTCAAGCGTCTGCCGCGCCTGCGCGTAGGCATTGCCTTCAATTAGCTTGCCTTCGGCGCCCGTGGCCGTGGTTCCGGAAACATGAACGATCGCGGTGCCCGGCCGTCCCAGTTGCCCAATCCGCACCGCGCGCGAATAGCCCACCTTAGGCTCCCACGGGGTCCCGCTTGAAAAATTCTGCCGCTCCATTTCGCCTGCCTCCGCCCACGAGGTTAAATGCCCGGCTGATGATCCGCCAAAAAGCCGGTTGACGAACCCCGAGCTGTGGAGTCACAATATGTATCGATCACATATATGCGCTTGTTGAATCATGAACTCAAGAAGGGCAGCGCCGAGCTGCTGATTCTTTCAATCCTGGAAGCCCGCCCGCGCCACGGCTATGAGATCAGCAAGCAGATTGAAGAGCTCTCGGGCGGCGTGCTGCGCTTCCACGTGGCGTCGTTTTATCCCTTGCTCTATCGCATGGAAAAGCGCGGCCTGGTGCTCGGGCAATGGGTTGAAAAGCCCAACCAGCGCCGCCGCCGCTACTACAAGCTGACCCCCACCGGCCGCAAGCTTCTGAAGCAGCAGCGCAGCCTGTGGAAGGAATTTGCCGCCGCCATCAACCTGATTACCGAGGCGCACAATGCCTGACTGGCGCAAGCACATCGACTCTGCCCTGCGTCCTGAACACAACGAAGCTGAACTCGAGCCCGCCCGCCTGGCCGAGGTTCGCGAAGAACTCGCCGAGCACCTCGACGACCGCTACCACGCGCTTCTCGCCGAAGGCATGGCACCGCGCGACGCCGAGCTGAAAGTCGTGGATGAATTCCGCAAAGCGCCGCTGCGCGCCTCATTGCGGTCAGTCGTGAAGCGGGCCGATGAGGTTGACCAGGCCAGCGCCGGTTTTTTTGCCGCCACCTGGCGTGACCTGCGCTACGCCGCCCGCCAGCTTCGCCACAGCCCGGGCTTCGCGATTGCGGCGCTGCTTTCGCTCGCGCTCGGCATCGGCGCGAACACCGCAATTTTCGAGCTGCTCGATGCGGTGCGTATGCGCTCGCTGCCGGTGAAAGATCCGCAGCAGCTTGCCGCCATTCGCAAACCCGGCGGCCGCACCGGAACCGGCCGCGGCGGCGAACTCACCGAGTCGCTGTTTGAAGCCATCCGCGCGCGCCAGCAGGGCTTTACTGCGGTTGCGGCCTGGAGCGCGGTCTCGGCTGACCTGAGTCGCACCGGCGAAGTCCACAACGGCCGCATCATGTTTGCCTCGGGCGACCTGTTCGACCTGCTGGGGCTCGGCTCCGCGGTCGGTCGCCTCATCGGACCGCAAGACGATCACCGCGCCTGCTCCAACCCGCCGGTCGTGGTCAGCTATGCGTACTGGCAAAGCGAACTGGGCGGCAGCAATTCCGTGGTTGGTCAGCAGGTGTGGGTGCAACGCCATCCATTCGAGATTGTCGGCGTCACCCCGCGCAGCTTCTTCGGGCTTGAAGTTGGCCGGCGCTTCGATGTCGCGCTGCCGCTCTGCGCCGAGCCACTCGTTTTTGGCGAGAGCTCGCTCTACGACAATCCCATCGGGTGGTGGGTTGACATGATCGGTCGTCTGAGGCCTGGCTGGACGTTGCAGCGGGCTTCGGCCCAGCTTGCCGCCGTCGCGCCCGCAATCATGCAGGCGACCATGCCTCCGCAATACAACGCCGAGCAGCGCCGGCAGTACGGCAAGTTCACCTTGCAGGCCGAGCCCGCGGCTACCGGAAGCTCGCGCCTGCGCCGCACTTATAACCAGCCGTTCTGGCTGTTGCTCGGACTTTCAGCCTTGGTCTTGCTCATCGCCTGCGCCAACCTGGCCAACCTGATGCTGGCGCGGGCCAGCGCGCGCGAGCGTGAAATCGCGCTTCGCCTTGCGCTGGGCGCCTCGCGGGTGCGCATCCTGCGCCAACTGTTTGCTGAAAGCCTGCTGCTCTCGCTCGTCGGCGCTACGCTCGGCGCGCTGCTGGCGCAAGCCCTCAGCCGCATCCTGGTGCCTTTCCTCGGCTCCAAGAACCAGCACATCTTCGTCGATCTTCACCTCGATTGGCGCGTGCTCGCCTTCACCGGCGCGCTTGCGCTCATCACCTGCGTGCTGTTTGGCCTCTCGCCCGCGCTTCAGGCCTCGGCCATTGCGCCGGCTGAAGTCATGAAATCGGCCGGGCGCGGCATCGTGGCTGCGCGCTCGCGCTTCGGCTTCCGGCGCATGCTGGTGGCGGTGCAGATTGCAGTTTCGCTGGCCCTGGTTGTGGGCGCGCTGCTGTTCGTGCGTACGTTCCGCAACCTGCTGACGCAGGACGCCGGCTTCAATCCCAACCATCTCATCGTCGTTAACGCCGACTTCAGCGACCTCAAGGTCCCGGTGCAGGAGCGGGTTGCGATGTGCGAGCGCCTGACCGAGGCGGTCAGGGCCGTGCCGGGCGTGCAATCGGCCGCTCGCGCACTGGCAGGGCCGGTGAACGGCGGCGACTGGAATGAGGAGATCGATATTCCGGCGGCCGGAACCAGGAAGCTTATGTCGTGGTTTGACGCCGTCAGTCCCGGCTACCTCGCGACCATCGGCAACCCGCTGATTGCCGGCCGCGACTTCACTCCTAACGACGGCGCCCCCGGTACCCCACCGGTCGCCATCATCACGCGCACCTTCGCCACTAGGCTCTTCCACGAACCCACGCCGATCGGCAAGACCTTTGGCGTGGTGCAGTTCGGCGATAAACCCGACCTCAACTATCAGGTGATCGGCATCGCCGAAGACATCAAATACGAAAACCTGCGCAAGGCCTTCGATCCGGTCGCCTACGTGCCTGACCGCATGAATCCCCAACCCCAGGCCGGAGTTTTTCTCCTCATTCGCAGCAATCAGCCCAGCGACGTCTTGGTGCCTGAAATTCGGCGTGCCCTGCTGCAGGTTAGTTCCCATTTGATCCTGCAGTTCGACCGCGTCAAAGACGATCTCGCCGACACGCTGGTTGCCGAGCGGCTCATGGCGATGCTTGCCACTTTCTTTGGCCTGCTGGCCATCGTGCTGGCTGTGGTGGGGCTCTACGGCGTGATTGCCTACATCGTGGCGCGCCGCACCAACGAAATCGGCATTCGCATGGCGCTCGGCGCCAATCGCGACAGCATCCTGGGGCTCATCATGAAAGAAGTGGCGCTGATTTCGAGTTGCGGAATCGGCGCCGGGCTGCTGCTTTCGGCGGCGCTTGGCCCGGCTGCGCGCTCGCTGTTGTTCGGCATGAAGCCGAGCGACCCGGCCACGCTGGCGATATCATCCGCCATGGTTGCGGTGCTGGCCGCCTGCGCAACCCTGGTTCCGGCGCTGCGCGCCGCGCGCCTCGATCCTATGGTCGCGCTCCGCCGCGAATAGTACGGATGCCGCTCTGCGCCGCCAATAACACTGCCGTCGCGCTTCCACTCGTGCGGCCGCGCTTTGCTCCC
>JAJPJZ010000149.1 GCA_021323935.1 Terriglobia bacterium
GAATTACTCAGCCAGCGCCTGGGCGATGACTTCATCGTGCACCGGCGCACCCAATTCCCCTTCCCATTTGGCCACGACCGCAGTAGCCAGGCAGTTGCCGACCACGTTGACCGTGGTGCGCACCATGTCCATGAGCTGATCGACGGCGAGCAGCAGCAGGGCAGGCTCCATGGGCAAATTCAACTGCGGCAGCGTGGCGAACAGCACGACCAGCGATCCACGCGAAACCCCGGCCACGCCTTTGCTGGTGAGCATCAGGGTCAGCATCATCAGGAGCTGCTGCCCAAGCGACATGTGGATGCCGGCGGCCTGCGCCACGAACACCGCCCCGAGCGTCAGATAAAGCGACGCGCCGTCAAGGTTGAAGCTGTAGCCAGTCGGGATGACGAATGCGACCGTGGTGCGGGGAACGCCGAAAGCCTCCATGGCTTCCATGGCGCGGGGCAGGGCAGCCTCAGAGCTGGTGGTGGCAAAGGCAATCGATGCCGGTTCGGCGATTGCGCGCAGAAACCGGCGCAGTGGAATGCGCATGATCAGGACTACCGGCAACAGCACGCCTAATGCGAAAATCCCGACCGCGACGTAAAAAGTTGCCAGCAGCTTCGCCAGGTTGACCAGCACGTGCATACCGGTGCTTGCCACCGTGTAGGCGATGGCGGCGCCTACGCCCACCGGCGCAAACAACATCACAATGTTGGTGAAGCGAAACATCACTTCCGCCAGGCTGTCGCAAAAGGTGAGCATGGGCCGGCGCTTTTCTTCGCGCACCAGCGCCAGCGCAATGCCAAACACGATGCTGAACACCACCACCTGCAGGACCTGGTTCTCAGCCACCGATTTCGCAATGTTCTCAGGGAAGACGTGCAGAATAATGTCGCCGGCGGTCTGCTTTTGCGGCGTGAGCGCCTGCGCGTTTGCCGGGGGCGCCATGTTGACCCCGGCGCCGGCTTTGCTGATGTTGATGGCCGCCAGGCCGATGAACAGTGCCAGCGTGGTGATGATTTCGAAATAGAGGATCGCCTTGATCGCAATGCGGCCTACGCGGCGCAGTTCGCTGTGGCCGGCGATGCCCCCCACCAGCGTCGCGAACAGCAGCGGCGCAATGATCACTTTGATCATGCGCAGGAACACTGCGCTGAGCACCTGCAGCTTCAGCGCCGCGCTGGGCCAATCGTGACCGATGGCTGCGCCCGCCACCATCGCCACTAAAATCCACGTGGTCAGTGATCGCCGAACCGTGGCCCAGGCAAGCAGCACCGCCACCACGATCCAGCGCAGCGCAAACAGCAGCGCAGCGGGCGCTTGCCACACCCGCCATTCTGCGGCGGCCGAAGCCGCTGCGCACAGAAAGATAGCCACTGCGGCGGCCAACGCCAGGTTACGCCGAAGGGCTGCATCTTTGGTTCCGGGAGCACGGTTCATTCGTTCTCGATTGCGCGAAACTGGCCGATTATACTGGCTGTTCCGACTTTCTCATTTTGGATTCGGCCCTGTGCATCCAACATCAAGCATGAGAGCCCTGGCGCCGCTCCTGGGGCGTACCCTGGTATTGGTGGCGCATCCTGACGACGAAGTGATCGGCTGCGGCGCCTTGCTTCAGCGCATGCAGCAGGGTGCAGTCGTGTTCTGCACCGATGGAGCGCCGCAGGACGATTTTTTCTGGAAGCGCTACGGCTCGCGCCAGGCTTATGCCGCCCTTCGCCAGCAGGAAGCCCGCGCCGCATTAGGGTGCGTTCCGAACGGGGCGGAGCCGATTTTCCTCGCCGACCGCGCGCCTGAACTGGTGGACCAGCAATTGTTTCGCTTCCTGCCCGCGGCGTTTGAGGCGCTCAGCAGCGTCATCCGGCAGTGGCGACCGCAAGCTCTGCTCGCCCTGGCCTACGAAGGCGGCCATCCCGATCACGATTCCTGCTGCTTCCTGGCCTCGCAGCTCGGCATTGACCACGAGTTGCCGGTGTGGGAGTTTCCGCTCTATCACCGCTCCAGCGATGGCCTCGGCGTGAAGCAGGAATTCGCGGTTTCGGGCGGCGAAGATGTGGTGTTGAACGCCACCGCCGATGAGCAACACGTAAAGCGCCGCATGCTCGAAGCGTATGCCAGCCAGGGCGACATTGTTTCGCACTTCGGAGTTGAGCTGGAGCGCTTTCGCGCAATCGCCAATTACGACTTCTCGCGGCCGCCGCTGCCCGGAGTTCTTAACTACGAAGCCTGGCAGTGGCCCATCACCGGCGGCCAGGTGGCGGAAAGCTTCGTGCGCTTCCTCGAATCTCGCAGCCGCAAGCCACACCTTGCTCGGCAGCACACCTGAAGATGCGCATTCTGTTCATCGCGTATCCGCTGCTGCCGGTTTCTGAACAAAGCGCCGGCGGCGCCGAGCAGATGCTGTGGACGCTCGAACGCGAGCTCGATCGGCGCGGGCATTTAACGTCGGTGGCAGCCTGCCAAGGGTCGCGCGTCAGCGGCACGCTCATCACGACCGGGCCTGCCGCCACCCGCACTGACGCTCTCGCCGGGCGCGAGCGCGAGCACCACCATCACGTGCTGGCTGCTATTCGCGAGGCACGCGATTCAGGTACGCCGTTTGACGTGATTCACGATGAGAGCGGCCTTTTCTGGCGGCACGCTCCGCCTGGCGTGGGGCCGCTGGTGGCCACGCTGCATCTGCCTTTTGATTTTTACGGCGAGGCGGCGTTTGAGCAGCCACGAGCCGCAGCGGCGTTCAACTTTGTTTCCTACGCGCAACGCGCATCGTTTGCGCGGCGAAATCGCGCCTTGGCCGAGCTTCCGGTCGTGACCAACGGCATTGCGCTCGATCGCTTTCATTTTCAGGAGCGCAAGCGCGATTACCTGTTGTGGCTGGGGCGCATCTGCCCGGAAAAGGGAACTGACATCGCCATTCGGGTTGCTGCTGAAGCCAATTTGCCGCTCATCCTCGCAGGCCAGGTGTATCCGTTTTCATACCATCACCAATACTTCGAGCAGCAGGTTGCGCCGCGCGTCCACGGCGCAGTCACGCTGGTCCGGCAGCCTGAGCAAAGCGCCAAGGCCGAACTGCTCGCGAATGCGCGCGCCCTGTTGATTCCGACGCTGGTTGATGAAACCAGTTCGCTGGTCGCGATGGAAGCCATGGCGTGCGGCACGCCGGTGGTTGCGTTCCGCCGCGGCGCGCTCGCTGAAGTGGTGGAAGACGGCGTAACCGGCTTCCTGGTTGATTCGCCCGAACAGATGGTTCGCGCCCTCGGCGATGTCAGCCGAATCAGCCCGGGCCGCTGCAGCGCTCGGGTTGAGCAGCACTTCAAAGCCGAGCGCATGGCCTCGGAATACGAAGCTCTTTATGTCGCAAGCAAATCAAGGCAGGCCGGCACCGCGGCTTAAGCGGCGCTGCGCGGCCGGATGACCGCATCGCGATTGACCA
>JAJPJZ010000105.1 GCA_021323935.1 Terriglobia bacterium
AGCAGAGGCATGGTCACCCTCGGAATCGCAGCAACCGGGGAGGTCTCCTTCGGCTTGCTGTAGAGCACCAGCGCCGCCCGCAGGTAGTAGAACGCCGCAATGCCGCTGTTGATCAGGCCCAGCACCGCCAGCCACACATACCCCGCGTGAATCGCGGCAGTAAACACGTAGAACTTGCCGAAAAATCCGCCGGTGAACGGAATCCCGATCAGCGAGATGAGGAAAAACGCCATCGCCCCGCCCAGCAGTGGCGAACGGTACGCCAGCCCGCGATAATCATTGACCAGCGTCAGCCGATCTTCATACTCGCCCACGTGGCTGACCACCGCGAAGATGCCCACGTTCATCGCCGCGTACGTCACTGCATAGAAGCTCGCCGCGGCAATGCCTTCCGCCGAAAAAGCCGTGAACGCCACCAATAGATAGCCCGCGTGCGCAATCGACGAGTAAGCAAGCATGCGCTTGATGTTTCGCTGCCGCAGTGCGCCCAGGTTGCCCACGAACATCGAGAGCACCGCAAGCCACCAAAGCAGCGGGACCCAATGTCCATGCATCTCCGGAAACGCGCTATACAAGATCCGCAGCAGCACCGCGAACGCCGCAGCCTTGGGGGCCGTAGACATCAGGGCGACCACCGGGGACGGCGAGCCTTCGTACACATCGGGCGTCCAGATATGGAAGGGCGCGGCAGCGACTTTGAAGCCGATGCCGACGAACATCAGCGCGACGGCGACATAGACCAGCGGTTCGTGATTTGAAGCCATCGCAACCGCAATCGTGGTGATGCTGGTCGAGCCGGTCGCGCCGAAAATCAAGGCCACGCCGTAAAGGAAGAATGCCGTGGCGAATGAGCCCAGCAGGAAGTACTTGATGGAAGCTTCAGCGCTGATGGCCGCGCGCCGGCGAATGCCGGCCAGCACGTAAGTGGAAATCGACGAAATCTCAAGCGCAATGAAGATGAGCACCAGCTCAACTGCCAATGACATCAGCGCCATGCCGGCCGAGCCGAACAGGATCAGCGCGTAGTACTCGCCGGCATGAATCTGCTGAACGTCAAGGTATTCAAGCGACGCCAGCACCACCAGGCCGGCAACGATCGCAATCACGGCGTGGAAAAAGATGCTGAACGCATCCACCCTGACCATGCCGAAGAACGCTTCGCCTTGCGTGTTGACTTGGTAGAACGTAGCTGCCAGCGCCGCGGCGCACCCGATGAATGCCAGGATGCCGAGCGGCTTCCTGCTGCCGCGCTCCGGCATCACCGGCTCGAGCAGCATGATGGCGATGCCGAAGATGCTGAAGATGAGCTCGGGAAGGATGCGGAGATAATCCTGCGCGGGGATCACTTCTGGCCTCCGGCAACGTAGGCCATGTGCGAGGCGGGCGCGACGTTCTTCAGGATCTGCTCCACCGGCGGATTGATGCTGCTCAACCAGATCATCGGCGCCACACCCATGATCAGCGCCATCGCGGAAAGCGGCCACAACGTGAGCTTCTCGCGCGCGCTGGCATCAGGCAGCAGGGCATTGGCAGGGTTGCGGTTCTCACCGTAGAACACGCGCTGCACCATCCACAGCATGTAGCACGCGCTCCAGATTACGCCGCTGGCGCCCAGGATGCCGTAAATCGCGCGGTCGCGAAACGCCCCACTCAGGACGAGGAATTCTCCGACAAAACCATTCAGCAGCGGCAGGCCGATGGACGAAAGCGTAATGAACACGAAGAAGGCGGCATACACCGGCATCCGTGAAGCCAAGCCGCCGAATTCGCTGATCTCGAATGTGTGCCGCCGCTCGTAGAGCATGCCGACAAGGATGAACAGTGCGCCGGTCGAGACGCCATGATTCAGCATCTGGTAAACCGCGCCGGCTGTGCCGGCAGCCGTGAAAGTAAAGATGCCGAGCACAACAAATCCCAGGTGGCTGACCGATGAATACGCGACCAGCTTCTTCAAGCTGGGCTGCACCATCGCGACCAGCGCGCCATAAATGATGCCGATGATTGCCAGCACGTTGATCCAGCCGGCCTGCGCCCGCGCAGCCTCTGGAAACAAGCCAACGCAGAAGCGCAGCAGGCCGTAGGTGCCCATCTTCAGCAGCACGCCGGCGAGCAGCACCGAGCCGGCTGTGGGCGCTTCCACGTGCGCGTCAGGAAGCCATGTGTGCAGCGGGAAGATCGGCACTTTGACGGCAAACGCGATGAAGAACCCTAGAAACAGCCACAATCCTGCGTTACCCGCCGCAACCTCAGGATGCGATCGCAGCCATGGCTGAATCACGGTGAAATCGAAGCTGCCGGTATGCGCATACAGCCACAAGATCGCCACCAGCATGAACACGGACGCGACCGCAGTGTAGAGGAAGAACTTGACCGATGCGTAGATGCGCCGCCCGTGCCCATACATTCCGATGAGCAGCGCCATCGGAATGAGCGTGGCTTCCCAGAAGAAGTAGAAGAGAAAAAGGTCGAAGGCCACGAAGACGCCGGTGAGAGCGGTTTCCAGCACCAGCAGCAGGAAGAAGAATTCTTTTACGCGGTCATGCACCGAGCGCCATGAAATGAGCACGCACAGCGGCGTAAGGAAGGCGGTCAGGATCACGAGCCACAGCGAAATTCCGTCGAGCACAACGTGGTAGCGAATAGCGGGCGTCGAAATCCAGGCGTAGTTTTCTTCCATCGCCCATCCCGACATCGAGAAATGATGCCCGGGCATGAACGCGATGTGTGCCGCCGCGAAAAATTCAAGCACGGTGACGAACAGTGCCCAGCGGCGAACAGCGTTTTCGGCTCCGCGCGGCAGCGCCAGCAGGATGATGCCGCCGGCGAGCGGCAGGAACGTGACGATGCTGATGATGGCGGTGGGCGTCATCTCATTCCTAACCAGATCATGTAGACCAACACGCAGGCGGCCCCGGCAGCCACCCAGCCGGCATACGAGCGAATGTTGCCCGATTGCATGTGACGAACTGAATCTGAAAGCTCTCGCGCAGCCGTTGCACTGCCATTCACGGTGCCGTCAATCACCCCCGCATCCACGCCGCGCCACAGCACTGCGCGCGATAAGCCGATGAGCGGGCGCACGAACACTGCGCCGTAGATTTCGTCGATCCAGTATTTGTGGTCGAGCACGCGGTAAAGCTCGCCCAACCGCTGTCGCGCGCGCACGTGGAGCTCGGGCCGGCGATGATACATCCACCAAGCCAGCAGGAAACCGACCAGGGCCGCACCGGTTGCCGCCAGCGAAAGTGACATTTCACTCGGCCCGCTCGGCTCAGCCGGTGATGCGGGAGCAGTTTCGCCGGCGGTGGCATACGCCTCAAAAACCGGCGCCAGGAATTTTTCAAAGTGGTTGCCGCCGCCGAGCACCGCCGGAATTCCTACCCAGCCGCCCACCAGCGACAGGATGGCGAGGATGACGAGCGGCACCAGCATGATCGGCGGGCTTTCGTGCACGCCGTCATGGCCGTGACCGTGGCCGCCGGCAGCAGAAGCGCCATGCGCGCCGTGCCCCGGCGGGGCAGCGCTGGCCGCGTCAGAGGCGTGGCGCTCGCGGCCGCTGGCCTCAGGCTCTTCGTGCTGAGCGCCGCGGAAATCGCCAAAAAATGTGAGGAACCACAGCCGGAACATGTAGAACGACGTCAGCCCGGCGGTAATGAGGCCGATGAGCCAGAAGACCCAGCTTCCGTGCGCGCTGGAAAAAGCGCGCCACAGGATTTCATCCTTGCTGAAGAAGCCGGCAAACGGCGGCGCTCCGGCAATGGCGAGCGTCGCAAACGTCATGGACCAGAACGTCCATGGGATTTTCTTGCGCAGCCCGCCCATGCGCCGCATGTCCTGCTCGCCGCCTAGCGCGTGAATCACTGAGCCTGCGCCCAGGAACAGCAGCGCCTTGAAGAATGCATGCGTCATCAGGTGGAACAGCGCTGCCGAATAAGCGGCCACGCCGCAGGCCAGCACCATGTAGCCAAGCTGCGAAACCGTGGAATACGCCAGCACCCGCTTGATGTCATGCTGCACCAGGCCAATCGTTGCGGCAAACAGCGCGGTGGCGCAGCCGATAATCGCTACCACCAGCAGCGCCATGGGAGCGCGGTCGAAGATGGCGTGCGAGCGCGCGATCATGTAAACCCCGGCCGTGACCATGGTGGCGGCATGGATCAGGGCTGAAACCGGCGTGGGGCCTTCCATGGCATCGGGCAGCCAGACATAAAGCGGAAGCTGGGCTGACTTGCCGCAGGCGCCGCCCAGCAGCATCAGGGCAATAGCCGTCAGCAGGCCGGTAGCTTCGCCGGTCGGCAGCACGCCGATCTTCGAGAACACGCTTGCGAAATCGAGCGTGCCAAAATGCTTGATCAGCAGGAACAGCCCAATCAGGAAAGTGAAGTCGCCGATTCGGTTGACGATGAACGCTTTTTTGCCGGCTGCCGCCGCCGAATCGCGCCAGAAGAAAAATCCAATCAGCAGGTACGACGCCAGGCCCACGCCTTCCCAACCTACGAACAGTTGCAGGTAATTGGAGGCCAGCACCAGCGTCAGCATGAAGAACATGAACAGGTTCAGGTAGCAGAAGAAGCGATAGAAGCCGCCTTCCTCCCACATGTAGCCGACCGAGTAAACGTGGATAAGGAAGCCGACGCCGGTGACGATCAGCATCATGACCATCGAGAGATGATCAAGATAAAAGCCGTATTCCGCCTGGAAGTTGCCGATCTGCATCCAGGTGGCGAAGTGTTCGATATACGGCCCCGCCGCGCCTCCGTCCGCGAATTGAATGGCTGCCCACACCGCCCACAGGAACGACGCCGCCGTAAACGCCAGCGCAACCGTCGCGACCAGCGTGCGCGGGAAGCGCTTGCCGAGCAGCCCGTTGATGGCCGCGCCGGCCAGCGGAAGTAACGGAATGGCAACCAGGTGGAGGTTCATCGCGTTGTTGCGAACTGCAAGCCTGCGAGATCGAAATGCTGCCGCGACCCGGAAAATGCTCCCCAACAGACAAGCATGGCGCGGAGAATCATAGTTTCAGCAAATTCACTCGATCGATGTTCAATGTCTCTCTTGTCCTGAACACAGCAATAATGATGGCCAGCCCAACCGCGGCTTCCGCGGCCGCCACCACCATCACGAAGAACACGAAAATCTGCCCGCTCAGCCGATGCCAGTGCGCGGCGAAGCTCACGAAGCTGAGGTTCACGGCATTGAGCATGAGCTCAATCGACATGAAGACGGTGATGATGTTGCGCTTCACCACAAAGGCCAGAACGCCCAGCGAGAACAGGATTGCCGAGAGCACGAGGTAATAGGAGAGCGGGACGGTCATCGCGTCACCTCCCGCTCCCGCATGCGATGTTCGGCGCGGCGGCGTTCGCGCGCTCCGGCGGCACTGCCATGCGTGCCGGCAAGTTGCAGCAGGTCGCCGGCCTCATCAGGATCGATGGCGCGCGTTTCCGGGGCGGGCGCGGCGTGGTAGCGCGCCAGCAGCACTGCTCCCATAATTGCAATCAGGATGAGGATTGACGTGACTTCAAAAGGCAGCAGAAATTCGCGAAACAGCGAACGCCCGATCGCGACCGGCGGGCCGTAGGTGGCACCGATTGCGAGTTGATCCTGCCCTGCCGCCGTGTGCCCCGCCAGCGTGTACATCAGTACTCCCGCCACGACTATCAGCCCCGGAACTCCCAGCGCCATCGCCACCCGGGAGCCACGCGTGCGCTCCTCCGCGCCTGCGTTCAGCAGCATGATGACGAAAACAAACAGCACCATGATCGCGCCGGCGTACACAATGAGCTGGATCGCGGCCACGAATTCCGCCCCCAGCAGCAGGTACAACACCGCCAGCGACCCCATCACTACGATAAGCGAGAGCGCGCTGTTGATAGGGTGCCGCTGCGCCACCAGGCTGATGGCGCCGGCCACGCAGATCACAGCAAATGCGATGAACAGTCCCAGGTGCATCTCGCCGATTCAGCTTTCCTTCGCGTGCATGGTGGCGTGTGTCCTTACGCCGTCAACCCGATCACCAGGCTGGTGATCAAAATGTTCGCCAGCGCCAGCGGCAGCAGAAACTTCCAGCCGAACGCCATGAGCTGGTCATAGCGGAAGCGCGGCAGCGTGCCGCGAATCCAGATGTAAACAAAGATGAACAGGATCACCTTCAGCACGAACCACAGCACCGGCAGCACGACCATGAGCCATGCCGGCCCGAATACCGGCCCGTCCCAGCCGCCCAGGAACAGCAGCGTTGCCAGGCACGCCACGGTGAACATGTTGGCGTATTCGGCCACGAAAAACATCGCAAACTTCATGGCGCTGTATTCGGTGTGGTAGCCGGCCACCAGTTCAGTTTCAGCCTCAGGCAAATCGAAGGGCACTCGATTGGTTTCCGCGAATGCCGCCATCAGGTAAACGAAAAATGCAACAAACTGGCCGCGATACCACAGGTTCCAATGCCAGCCCGCCTGCGAGTTCACAATTTCGCGCAGGCTGAAGCTGCCGGCGCCGATCAACACGCCAATGAGCGAAAGCCCCAACGCCAGCTCGTAGCTGATCATCTGCGCGCTCGCCCGCAGCGATCCGAGCAGCGAGTATTTGCTGTTCGAGGCCCACCCCGCCAGCGCAATGCCGTAAACACCAACGGAGGTGAGCCCAAGGATGATCAGCAACGCAATGTTGACGTCTGTAATCTGCAGCGGAATATTGGCGTTGCCGATCGTGACCGACTGCCCGATCGGGATCACCGCGATGGCGGTCAAGGCAAGCGTCAGCGACAGCATGGGCGCAGCGATGTAGAGCGGCTTATAAACGTGCGACGGAATCAGGTCTTCCTTCAGGATGAACTTCAGCCCGTCAGCCAGCGGCTGCAGGAAGCCGAATGGCCCCACGCGCGTCGGCCCCCAGCGGTTCTGCATGCGCGCGATCAGCTTGCGCTCGGCCAACACCACGTAGGCGCAGGCCGTCAGCAGCACGAACAGCGCAATCGCAATCTTCACCACTGCGATCAGGATGTATTGCGACAGAGGCATGAGTAAGTCTGGTCTTTCCTGTTGGAGCGTCGCGTTTCCGCCGCCGGAACGCAAAATGCAAGCAACAGCCCTTACACCGGAGTTTTCTTGTCCGCCGGCACCTTCCGGCGGCTCTCAATCACCGAGTGCAGCGTGTTCGAATATCGGCCCAGGGTGCCCGAAGTAAACAGCGTGTCTTCTGAAGGCACGACCAAATCGGGGTCTGAGGTTGCGCTTCCCTGGCCGGCCTCGAGCGCCGTGGTGTGCTCATCGTTGCCTGCGGCGACGTTCAGCCGCGAAGCTTCGCCGTAGCCTGGGACCAGCCGCTGGATTTCATCGAGCACCGCGGCCGGATCAAACGGCGTCATCCTCGGCTCCAGGTTTTGCGCCTCCAGCCATACGGCATGGCGGTCGGCTTCGCCGGTCTGCGCGCCGCGCGATTGCCCCATGTCAGCGCGCGTGCCGCCGCCAAGCGAAACCAGCTTGCGCACGTCGAAACCCATGCGATCGGCAATCTCGATCACGATTTCGAAATCGGGCTTGGTCCCCGCCAGGTCTCCGGCCTTCTTTACCACCTGCAGATCGCCCATGGTATTGGTGAACGTGCCCGATTTTTCGTAGGCGCAGGCGGCGGGCAGCACCACCGTCGCCAGCGAAGCCGTCTCGGTCATGAACATTTCGTTGACCACGAGAAACGTCTTCTGCAGAACAAACGGGTCCACGTTGTAGCGCACCACGGGGTTCGAGCCGACGCACAGCAACGCCCGCAACTGGCCATCACGCGCGGCGTTCACCATCTGCTCAATGTTCCATCCCGGCTGCTCGGGCAGCGCGCCCCAGTGGCCGGTAAAAATCTCAGAACTCGTCTGCGCGTAACCCGGCAGCAGGTCGGGATACAGGCCCATATCGGCGGCGCCGCGAGAATTGGCGTAATCGCCCAGGCAGGCAATCTTCGCGTTGAGCGCCGAAGCGAGGTTCACGGCCGCCTTCACTTGCGCACCGCGGATCTCGGAGCCGAAGATGACGACTGCCTCCTCCGCGCCCTTCAGCGCCTGGCGCATGGCGAGCAGCGCGTTGCGCGCGTCGCCGCCCACGCTCTCCCCCACACTGTCATTGCCCGCCAAAAATGCGGCGGCAAAGGCTTCCGATCCCGAAGGCACCTGCGCGAAGGCGGTAGCCTGGCGGTGCAGCTTGATGTCCTGGGCGTTGACCACGAACAGCCGCGCCTTGTGCAGGCGCACGTTATTGCGAATCTGCCAGGCCAACAGCGGATGCTGGTCGGTAGGGTTGTTGCCGATCAGCAGAATGGTTTTGGCGTTGAACACATCGCGCATGCCGGCGGTGCGCACCTGCGTGTTCTTGAGCGCGGCAGCCAGGGCAGGGAAGTCAGCCGTGCGGTGATGGTCGATGTTGTTGCTGCCGAGCACCACGCGCGCGAACTTCTGCAGCAGGTAATTTTCTTCGTTAGTGGTGCGGTTGGAGCCAATGACGCCGATGGCGCTTCCGCCATGCTCATCGCGAATGCGCTTGAAGGTTGACGCGACCAGTTCCAGCGCCGCTTCCCATGTTGCCGGAGTGAGCCGGCCTTCGTGCCGCACCAGCGGCTGGGTCAGGCGCTCATCGGAATGCGTCACGTCAAAGGCGTAGCGCCCTTTAATGCAAAGAAAATCGCCGTTGATGCCGCTCTTGTCGCGATTGTCGCCACGCACAATCTGCATGCCGGTTTCGTGGCGGCGCACTCCGAGCGTGGTCTTGCAGCCATCGCCGCAATGCATGCAGGTAGTGCCGACGTGCTTCATTTCCCAGGGGCGCGTTTTATAGCGATACGCGCCCGAAGTCAGCGCGCCCACCGGGCAAATATCGATGCACATGCCGCATTCTTCGCATTCCAGGTGGTCGCCTTCGTTGGGCGCAATGATGGAAGCGGAGCCGCGGTTCTGCACCCCGAGGGCCCAAACGTCCATGGCCTCGCCGCACACGCGCACGCAGCGATAGCACAGGATGCAGCGCGGGCGGTCAAAGAAGACCACCGGCGACCACTGCTGCTCGTCGCGGTGCAGCTTGGCCTCCATGAACTTTGATTCCGCCGCGCCGTAGCTGAACGTCATATCCTGCAGTTCGCATTCGCCGCCGGCATCGCACACCGGGCAATCGAGCGGATGGTTGCCCAGCAGGAACTCGAGGGTGCTCTTGCGCGCCTGCCTCACTTTGTCGGTCGTGGTGTGCACCACCATGCCTTCCGAAATCGGGACGGTGCAGGCGGTCTGCATCTTCGGCATCTTCTCAATTTCAACCAGGCACATGCGGCACGCCGCCTGCAGCGACAGCCCGGGGTAGTAGCAGAAGGCCGGCACTTCAGTGCCGATGCTCTTGCACACTTCAATCAGCAGCGTCCCGGCGGGCGCCGTGACCTTGTTGCCGTCAATCGTGATGGTTACGTCAGCCATTTACCCCAATCATCAGTTGCAAAACTTTCAGCCGCCGGTTTCAACATGCGGTTCACGCCAGCACCGGCAACTGCTCCACCGCCGCGCCGTGCTCTTCAAACGGGCAAGGCCGGCCTTCCAGGTGCGCTTCAAATTCCTCGCGAAATTTCTTGATCATGCCAATTACCGGCATGGCGGCGGCATCGCCCAGCGGACAGAAGGTGCGGCCCAGCATGTTCTCCGCCAGGTAGTTCAGGTTATCGATGTCGCGCTTAATGCCTCCGCCGGCGTGGAAGCGCACCAGCGTCTTCTTCATCCAGTCAGTGCCTTCGCGGCACGGGATGCACCAGCCGCAGCTTTCGTGCTGATAAAACTTGGTCGTCCGCAGGCAAAACTTGACGATGCAGGTGTGGTCATCGAGCACGATGACGCCGCCGGAGCCGAGGAAAGTCCCGGCCTTCATCAGCGTATCGAAATCCATGGCGAGATCGATTTCGTCAGCCTTCAAGATCGGCACCGACGAGCCGCCCGGGACCACCGCCTTCAGCTTGTGGCCTTTCCAGATGCCGCCGCCGACGTCATCAATCATTTTGCGCAGGTTGTAGCCGAGCGGCAGTTCATAGACACCGGGCTTCTGCACGTGTCCGCTGAGGCAGAACAGGCGCGTGCCGCCGTTTTTCGGCGTTCCTAATTTCGCGTACCATTCGCCGCCGCCCAAGATCACGTGCGGCACCGAGGCCAGCGTCTCAACGTTGTTGATGACCGTCGGCCCGCCCCACAGCCCGACCACCGCGGGGAATGGCGGCCGGATGCGAGGGATGCCGCGCTTGCCCTCAAGTGATTCCATCAGCGCCGATTCTTCGCCCACTTCGTAGGCGCCGGCGCCGGTGTGCCAGCGGACGTCAAGGTCAACCCCTGAGCCAAAGATGTTCTTGCCCAAAAAGCCCCTGGCGTACGCCTCGGCAATGGCCTTGCGCATGATGTCAACCAGGTAGCGATACTCGCCGCGAATGTAGATGAAGCCGGTCTTGGCGCCGACCGCGAGCGCCGCAATCATCACGCCTTCAATCACCGCGTGGGGGTCATGCTCCAGGATGAGCCGGTCTTTGCAGGTGCCGGGCTCGCTCTCATCACCGTTGCACAGCACGTACTTGGGCTTGGCGCTCTCCTTGGGCACGAACGACCACTTCATGCCCGTAGGAAACCCTGCGCCGCCGCGCCCCCGCAGGTTCGAAGCCTTCATTTCGTTGATGATCCACTCCGGGCCGCTCGCCAGCGCCTTCTGCACGGCCTTGTAGCCGTCAAGCTCCAGGTAGCGATCCATCGCCGCCGCGCCCTTGCCAAAGCGCTGCGATACCACCTTCACTTCATCGGGATGTGAAACCAGATCGGCCATTAAACGATTCTGTAATTCGGGAACTGCGTTATTTCAAACTGCCGGCGGATGAACGCTTTATCGGCTGCGATATTCGTCCAACACCTGGTCCATCTTTTCGGGCGTCAGGTTCTCGTGAAAGTCATAGTTCACCTGCGCCGCCGGAGCCCACGAACAGGCGCCGATGCACTCCACTTCCTCCAGCGAAAACTGCTCGTCGCTGGTTACGCCCTTGTGCCCGATGCCCAGCCGCTGCTTGCAGTGCTCGAACAAGTCTTCCGCCCCGCGCAACTGGCAGCAGATGTTGGTGCATACCTGCACGTGAAAGCGCCCGCGAGGTTTGGTCGTCAGCATCGAGTAATACGAAATCACGTTTCTGACTTCGAGCTGCGACAGGCCGGCTTTGCCCGCGATGTATTCAACCGCTTGGTTGCTGAGACACCCAAGCTCATCCTGGGCGTAGAGCAGCATGGGAACCAGGAACGACCGCTGCGTCGGGTATTCCTTCATCTTCTCAGTGAAAAAATGGTCGAGTTGTTCGGAAACAGGGATCATCTGTCAATTTCGCCCAGCACAATATCAATGGAACCAATGGCCGCCACCACATCGGCGATGAGGCGGCCTTCACACATCTTCGGCAGCCCTTGCAGGTTCGCCAGCGACGGCCCGCGTACATGCACGCGGTAAGGCTTGGCAGTGCCGTCGCTGACCACATAAAAGCCCAGCTCGCCGCGCGGCGATTCGATCGCCTGGTAAACCTCGCCTGCCGGCACGGAAAACCCTTCCGTCACGATTTTGAAGTGATAGATGAGCGCTTCCATCTGCGTCTTCATCTTGTCGCGCTCCGGGAGCACGATTTTCGGGGCGTCGGCCTTGATTGGCCCTTCCGGCAGGCCGGCCAGCGCCTGCTGCACGATCTTGTTGGACTCGCGGAACTCGCGCATGCGCACCAGGTAGCGCGCCCAAACGTCGCCGCTGGTTTCAACCGGCACCCCGAACTGGAATTTCTCGTAACTGGAATACGGCATGTCGCGCCGCAGGTCCCAATCCACTCCGCTGCCCCGCAGCGATGGACCGCTCAAGCCAAGCGCGGTGGCATCTTCCTTGGAAATGTGGGCTACGCCCTTGGTGCGCTCCTGGAAAATCGGGTTGCCGGTCAGCAGGTCCTCGTATTCGTCAACCCGCTCGAAGAAGGTGTCAGAAAATTTCTTGACGCGCTTGAACCAGCCCAGCGGCGCCTCAAGCGCCAGGCCGCCCACGCGGAAGTAATCGGTGAACATGCGCTGCCCGCCAATGGCCTCAAACAGCCGCAGAACGTCTTCGCGCTCGCGGAAGCAGTACAGGAACACCGACATGGCGCCGATATCGAGCGCATGCGTCCCAAGCCACACCAGGTGCGAGCTGATGCGCTGCAATTCGTTCAGCAGAACGCGGATCCACTGCGCCCGCGGGGGCGCTTCGATTCCGAGCAGCCTTTCCACCGCCAGCACGAAGCCCATCTCATTGTGAAATGGCGCCAGGTAATCCATGCGGTCGGCGAGAGTGACGCATTGCTGATAAAACTTGGCTTCGTAAGTTTTCTCGATCCCGGTGTGCAAATACCCGATATCGGGCATCATGCGCAGCACCGTCTCCCCATCCACTTCAAGCACCAGCCGCAGCACGCCGTGCGTGGAAGGATGCTGCGGGCCCATGTTCAAGATCATGGTGCGATCTTTGGGGCCTTCGCCGTGGTGCTGTGTCTCCGGGTTGGTTACAAGCTGGGCCATTGACTCTTGTCTTCGATCTTCCGATTTAATTGCTAGCGATAACCCTCGACGGGATAATCCTTCCTGAGCGGATGTCCTTCCCAGTCATCCGGCATCTGGATCCGGCGCAGGTAGGGATGCCCATCAAACTTCACGCCAAACAGGTCGAACACTTCGCGCTCAAAGTAATCGGCGCCCGGCCAGATTGGCGTAAGCGAAGGGACCACCGCGTCGTGAGCGCCGACTTTCACTTTCAGCCTGACGCGCAGCTTCTTCGCCTGCGACAGCAGGTGATAAACCACGTGAAAACGCGGCTCCGTCGGATACCAATCGGCGCAGGTCACGTCACAGAGGAAGTTAAATTGCTGCTGATCGCGCAGGAACTCGCAAACATCGCGAATCGCTTCACGCAGAACGTCAATTGTGAGCTCGTCGCGATCGAGCCGCGCGCCCTGGACGGCCTCAGGACCCCAGCCGAGCAGCGCATCAAGCGGAGCGCGGCTTTTGAGCTGCTCAAGATCGGTGACGGCGGGCGCAAGCGGCATCAGGCTTCGCCTCCATACGGGCGGTTCCAATCGAGCACGCCTTTTTTCCATACATACCAGAAGCCCACCAGCACGATGCCGATATAAACCAGCATCTCCCAGAAGCCGAACATCTTGAGCTCGCGATAAACCACCGCCCACGGGTACATGAACACGGCTTCCACGTCGAACAGGATGAACAGCATGCCGACCAGGTAAAACTTGACCGAGAAGCGCTCGCGTGCGTCGCCGGTCGGAGTCATGCCGCATTCATACGCCTGCAGCTTCACCTTGCTGGGCCGGTGCTTGCCTAAAAGGCTGGAGAGCACCACGATGGCGGTTGCCACCAGGAAGGCAATCACCAGGTGGATGAG
>JAJPJZ010000053.1 GCA_021323935.1 Terriglobia bacterium
CCAATCACTCCATGTTCTGGCGCATCATGGCGCCGAACGGCGGCGGCGAACCCTCCGGCGCGCTGGCTCAGGCCATCAGCTCGACCTTCGGCAACTTCAACACTTTCAAAGAGCAGTTCAACGATGCCGGCGTGAAGCGCTTCGGCAGCGGTTGGGCGTGGCTGGTGCGCGACTCCGGCGGCGCGCTGAAGATCATCTCCTCCGCCAACCAGGATTCGCCGCTCATGGACGGCCTGTTCCCCATCATGGGCAACGACGTTTGGGAGCACGCCTACTACCTGCGCTATCAGAATCGCAGGGCCGATTACCTGAAGGCCTGGTGGGACGTGGTGAACTGGAAGGAAATCAGCGAGCGCTTCGAAAACTTCAAAGAGCACATGAAGAAGGCCGAAGGCAAATAGGTCGGCAGCTCACGCGATGTAAAAAGGCCGGGGCATTTGCCTCGGCCTTTTTTTTGGCTGCTTACTGGGAGCGAAGCGCGTCAAGCGGGTCGAGGCGCGCGGCGCGCAGCGCCGGCGCCAGCATGGCTGCGGTTGCGATCAGCGCAACCAGCGCTGCGGCTGCCGAGTAGGTCAGCGGATCGGTGGAGCGCACGCCGAACAGCATGCTTGAAGTGACGCGCGCCAGCGCCGCGGCTGCGAGCAGCCCAACCGCCATTCCGATCAACACCAGCTTGAGGCCGGAGTTCAGCACGATGCGCAGCAGGTCGCGGCGGCCAGCCCCGAGCGCCATGCGGATGCCGAACTCGCGCGTGCGCTGTGCCACCGAATACGAGAGCACGCCGTAGATCCCGATCGCGGCCAGCAGCAGCGCCAGCGAGCCGAACACGGTGACCAGAATTGCCGGCAGCCGGCGCAGGAACATGGGCATGGAGGTCTCCACGATGGCGTCAAGCGACGAGGCGCGGAAGACCACGGTTTTTGGATCGATGCCCAGCAGAGTCTTCCTGACCGTTGGAATGTAGGAAGCCGGGTCGCCGGCGGTCCTGATCACCAGCGCATATGAGGGCTGCGACTGCGCCGGAGTATAGAGCGCGGGATGCTGCTGAGAGCCAATCGCTCCTTCTTGTATGTCGCCGACCACTCCTACGATCTCGCGAGGCTTCTGGCCGGGGCAGCAGGTGAAGGTGAAGTGCTTCCCCAGCGCATTGCCGCGATAGTACTTGTCGGCCAGCGTGCGATTCACGATTGCGACGAGCGGCGCATCCGGCTGCATATCGCGCTCGGTGAATTGCCGGCCTTGCAGCAGCCGCGCCTGCAGGGTCTGGAAATATCCGGAGCTCACCTGGCGATTGTTCGCTTCAGGCTGATTGGCGGTGCTGACAGCGGGTTCGTTCTCAACCTGAAAACGCGAAGTGTTGCATGGCCCCGGACACGCAAGCGGCGGCACGCTGGTGACCCCGACTGCCGCCACTCCCGGCAGCTCCCCGACTTCGCGCAGGGCGTCGCGCAGGAAGGCATCGCCTTTGGCGCCGGGCGGCAAGCTGTAACCCAGGACCAGCAGGTTGTGACGATTGAAGCCAGGATCGACGTTCACCACACGCAGCAGGCTTTCGACCAGCAACCCTGAGCTGACCAGGAGCGTCGCCGCTATTGCGACTTCAGCCACAATCAGCGCGTCACGCAGGCGCCGGTGTGAGCCTGCGGCGCCTCGGCCGGCCTCGGCCAGGTCGAGGTGAAGCGCTGCGCCTTCTGAGCGCAGCGCTGGAGCCAGGCCGAACAGAACGCCGACGACGATGGCCAGCGCAATGGTGAATCCGAGCACCGGAAGGCTGAGATTCAGGTGCTGTAGGAACGGCATACCGTCGCGAAGCCGAGCCGGAACCATGCCGAACAGGGCGGCGATGCCGAGCTTCGCTACCGCCAGGCCGGCAAGCGAGGCCAGCAGCGAAAGCACAATGCTTTCCGTCAGGAATTGCCGCACGATGCGAGAGCGGGTTGCGCCCACCGCGACGCGCACGGCCACTTCGCGCGTGCGCCCTGCAGCCTTGGCCAGCAGCAGGTTGGCAATATTGGCAGTGGCAATCAGCAGCACGAACCCGGCAGTGGCCAGCAGCAGAAACAGCACCGGTCGTACCTGGCCGACAACTGTTTCACGCAGCGGCCTGATCCGGATTCCGGTATCGGCGTTCGAGAGCGGATAGAGGTGCGCCAAGCGGGATGCGATTGCCTCCAGGTCACTCTGCGCCTGTTGCATGGTGGCGCCTGGCTTAAGCCTGCCGACCGCCCTGATCCAATGCAGGTTCCGGCGCTCATACTGCCCGCCTTTGCGCGGTGCCAGGTAGAACACTTGCGGATCGCCAAGCGGCCCAAATTCAAAGCCTCGCGGCAGCACACCGATCACGGTGGCAGCGGTGTGGTCTTGATCGTTGGTCAATTCGATCTTCTGCCCCAGCACGCTTGCGGCGCCGCCAAAGCGCTGCTGCCATAAGCCGTAGCTCAGGACGACAGGATAGTTGTCAGGACCTTCGGCATCCGACGGAATGAAAACGCGCCCCAGTGCAGAATTCACGCCGAGCGTTCCAAAAAAATCGGCAGTCACGATGCCTTCGCTTACCGGCTGCGGGCCATCCGTCCCGTACAGGATGCCAGTGTCGGACGAGTACCCCGCCACTGAATCGAAGGTGCGATTCTGGTCGCGCCAGTCACGCAGGTTGGGATAGGAAGCGTCCATGTCGGTGAACTCGCCGAGCTTCGTCATCGAAATGGAAACCAGGCGTTCGGGCGCGGGGAACGGCAAGGCGCGCAGAAGCGCAGCGTTGATGAAGGTGAAGATGGCGGTGGTTGCGCCGATGCCGAGCGCCAGGGTGAGAACGGCGACCCCGGTAATCGCAGGCGTTTTCAGAAGGACACGAAGGCCGTAGCGAACGTCTTGCGCGAAGCTGTTCATCGGGCACACCTCAGTCGCCGGAGGGACGATGGAGGTTAGACGCGGCTCAGGTGAAAACCGGTAGCAGGACGATGTCGGCTTCAGGCACCTGCTCGAGCGGGTAGCCGGCCTTGGACCATTCGCGCAGGCCGCCGGCGATCACGAAGGCATTGAAGCCGCGGTCACGAAGTTTCTGCGCCACACGGGCGCTGGTGGCGTCGCGTATTCAAGTGCAGTAAAGATAAAGTTCGCGGTCACGCGGCAGTTGCTCTTCGCCCACGAGCAGCTTGCTGGGCTCCAGGCGCACCGACCCGGCAATCCGCTGCGCGCCGCGATCGTAGTAGCCGTGGCTGCGCACGTCGCCGATCAAAATCTTCTGAGGCTCATTGCGCTGCAGGTCGGCCAGGGCGTGCACCGTAATGCGCGGAGCGACGTCGGCGCGGCGGTGCTTCCAATAAAGAAGGAAGCGGTAGAGAATGTATGCCGCGAGCGCCGCAACCGCCAGCCATTCCACTGCCCTGGTCAGGCCCATGGTCTTGCGATACACCACGTCGATCACTCCGGCAAACGCATAACCCACGGCAAAGTAGGCGCCCACGTAAGCCACTGCGCCGGCCAGGTCGTATTGCAGAAAACGCAGGAAAGGCATGCGCATGCTGCCGGCCATGGGCGGAGCCATGGTGTTGATGCCGGGGATGAATTTCGCCACCACCAGCGTGAGCTTGCCGCGGCGATGGAAGCGCTGCGCCGACTTGAGAATGCAGCTCTCGGGATTCAGCGAAACCCGGCACAGGACACCCAGCAGCCACCAGCCGGAGAGGCGCCCGGCGAGGTAGAGCAGAAGGTCGCCCGCCAGGGTTGCGCCGAGTGCCAGCGGCAGCGCGTATCGCGCAGCGATGGCATGGCTCACCGCGGCGGTTCCGGCGGCAATGAGCGCAAGCGCAGCCGGCACCGGCAGCCCAATGGACTCAAGGAACACTACGAGCGCCAGGGCCAGATAGCCGTGCCGCGCGAGATTCGCAAGCGGATGCATGGTTTGCGGCGCCTAGCGCTTGCCGGCCACCTGAATACGGCTGAGGGCACGCTCAAGCGCGACCCGGCAGCGTTCAAAGTCTGTGCCTTCGCGGGCTTCGCGCAGGCGCTGCTCCGCGCGGTCGCGGGCACGCTCGGCACGGGCGACGTCGATTTCTTCGGCGCGCTCGGCAGTTTCAGCCAGGATGGTGACTTTATCGGGAAGCACTTCGGCAAAGCCCCACGCCACCGCCAGGCGGCCCGACTCGCGGCCGCTGCGGTAGGAAATTTCGCCGACCCCAAGTTCGGTGAGCAGCGGCGCGTGCCCGGGCAGGATGCCGAGATAGCCGTTCTTGCCGGGAATCTGGATTTCCTCGGCTGTGCCCTGCGCCACCAGGCGCTCAGGCGTAACAATTTCGAATTGGAGTGCTGCGGGCATTCGTACCTATCGGCTCACGCAATCGCCGGCTTCGCTCAACTTCTGAAATTCGCAAACAGCCGCGGGCATCATTACGCTGCCGCTCCCACTCCCTTCATCTTCTCGGCTTCTTCCACCACTTCCTCGATGGTTCCCTTCATATAGAACGCCTGCTCGGGGATATCGTCGTGCTTGCCGTCGATGATGGCCTTGAAGCCTTTGATGGTATCGGCCAGCTTGATGTAGCGGCCCTGCTTGCCGGTGAACTGCTCGGCAACGAAGAACGGCTGCGACAGGAATTTTTGCAGCTTGCGGGCGCGCGCGACGGTGAGCTTGTCGTCGTCGCTGAGCTCGTCAATGCCCAGGATCGCGATGATGTCCTGCAGGTCCTTATAGCGCTGCAGCGTGCGCTTTACGCCCTGCGCCACCGCGTAGTGCTCTTCGCCTACCACGTGCGGATCGAGAATGCGCGAAGTCGAAGCCAGCGGATCGACGGCCGGGTAAATGCCCAGTTCGACGATCTGCCGCGACAGCACGGTAGTGGCGTCAAGGTGCGCAAACGTCGTGGCCGGCGCCGGATCGGTGAGGTCGTCGGCGGGGACGTAGATGGCCTGCACCGAGGTCACCGAACCTTTCTTAGTCGAGGTGATGCGCTCCTGCAGCTCGCCCATTTCGGTGGCGAGGTTGGGCTGATAACCCACCGCCGACGGCATGCGGCCGAGCAGGGTTGAAACTTCAGAGCCCGCCTGGGTGAAGCGGAAGATGTTGTCCACGAACAGCAGCGTATCGGCGCCTTCAGCATCGCGGAAATATTCAGCCACGGTGAGTCCGGTGAGGGCCACGCGCAGGCGCGCCCCCGGCGGCTCCGTCATCTGGCCGTAAACCAGCGCCGCTTTGGAGTTGGCCGAGTCGCCGGGCTTGATCACGCCCGATTCCGACATTTCAAGCCAAAGATCGTTGCCCTCGCGCGTGCGTTCGCCGACGCCGGCGAACACCGAGTAGCCGCCGTGCTGCTTGGCGACGTTGTTGATCAGCTCCATGATCACAACCGTCTTGCCGACGCCGGCGCCGCCAAACAGGCCGATCTTGCCGCCCTTCACGAACGGCTGGATGAGGTCGATGACCTTGATGCCGGTTTCAAACATTTCGGCCGTGGTGCTCTGCTCTTCAAAGCTGGGCGCCGGGCGATGGATGGGGTAACGCTCCTTTGCGTTCACCGGCCCCAGGCCGTCCACCGGCTCGCCAATCACGTTCAGCACGCGGCCCAGGGTTTCATGGCCCACGGGAACGGAAATCGGCCCCCCGAGGTCGATGGCCTTCATACCGCGCACCATGCCGTCGGTGGGCTGCATGGCGACGCAGCGCACGCGCCCTTCACCCAGGTGCTGCTGCACTTCAAGGATGACGTTGATGGGCTGCGGAACTTTGAAGCCGTCGCTCACCACGCGAATGGCCTGGTAGATGGGAGGAAGATGGGCCTCGGCGAATTGCACGTCAACTGCCGGGCCGGCGATCTGAATTACGCGTCCTGCGTTTTCGTTAGGCATAGAAGTTTCAAGTTTCAAGTTTCCAGTTAAGCTCCCGCGCGGTTACTCTTTGCTCGCAGGGAGTCGATCAGCGCATTGGTAAGGCGTAACACTTCAG
>JAJPJZ010000150.1 GCA_021323935.1 Terriglobia bacterium
AACCGCTGGCCCGGGTGATGGTTGAGGCGGCTTCCGAAGAACAGATGCAGCGCATCGCCCACAACGTCGCTGAAATCATCAGGCACGAACTGGGGGCATGATGCGCTCACGCTCGCGCGGCGCGCTTCAACTCAGTCGCAGCGCAGCGCTTCCATGGGATCAATCTGCGTGCCTCGCCGCGCCGGCGCGTAGCTGGCTGCAATGGCAGTGATCGCCAGCAGCACGGCCGCAGCGATCAACGTGGCCGGGTCGTGGAGCGTCACTCCGTAAAGCATGCCTTCATGCCTGGTGGGCACCAGGTAAAGCGCGTCGCCCAGCAGCTTTCCGATTACAAGCGCCGCCACAATGCCCGCAAGAACTCCGGCCAGCACCAGCCTGATGGAGCGCCCCACAATCCAGCCCAGCACATCGACGGCGGTCGCGCCCAGCGCCATGCGGATTCCAATCTCGTGCACGCGCTGGCTTACGGTGTAGGCCAGGACGGCAAAAATGCCGGCCAGCGAGAGCAACAATGCAAGCACAGCCAAGACGGTGAACATCGCCGCATTGAACCGATCGCCGCTGATTGACTTGCGAATCCGCTCCTGCATCGTCGGTAAGCCGTAAACCGGCAGCGTGGGATCGAGGGACGCGACGACCTTGCGCAGGACGCGCGTCATCTCCATAGGATCGCCGTTCGTGCGCACCGCCAGGTAAGCCTCGGCCTGCGGGTGCTGCGCGAACGCCAGGTAAATGGAATCGAACTCAACTTCGTTAATCCCAACCTCGTGCACATTGGCGGCAACGCCCACAATTTCGGCGGCAAACGGCTTTTCGTCGTGGCTCGGACCAGCTTTCAGGTCGAGCATCAGCTCGTGGCCCACGGGATCGGCAGCGCCAAAATATCTGCGCGCCAGGTTTTCGTTGATTACGACGACCGGGCGGGAGGTCGGTGTATCCTGCGCGCCGATGCCTCGCCCGCGCAGCAGCCGAATTCCCATAAAGCGCAAATAATTAGGCGAGACGTCGCGCTCCATCGCGCCGCGATTGCGCAGGTTGGTGGGATGAGCCGGCGCTCCGCCCACCACCGTGAACATCGCCTGCCAGCCCGACGTCATGGGCAATTGGTTCGCGATGCTGGCGGCTTCCACGCCCGGCGTTGCGCGCGCCTGTTCCAGCAAGCTCTCATAAAACTGCCGCACCGCGCCCGGCTTTTCATATCGCGGCCCGCTGAGCCCCAGGTGGAGCGTAAGCAGCCGTGAGGGATTAAAGCCCAGGTCAGCATGCTGCAGGTTCGCCAGGCTGCGCAGGAACAGGCCGCCGGCCGCCGTCAGCACCAGGGCCACGCCGACCTCGCCCACGACGAGCGCGTCACGCAGCGCCATGCGGCTGCGGCTGCCAGTTTGGCTTCGCGTGCCTGATTTCAGCCAGCGATCGGGATCAATCCTTGACGCCATCCATCCCGGCGCCGCGCCGAACAGCACTGCCGTCGCCAATGCAACCGCAATGGAAAACCCCAATACGCGCCAATCCATCGTGAGCGGCGCGCTTTCCGGCACCACGTTCGCGCTCACCGGGTCGGCAAAGGCGCTGAGCGCGCGCAGCCCCCAATCGGCAAATATGCCTCCCAGCGCCGCGCCGCACACCGCCAGCACCAGGCTTTCCGTAAGCAACTGCCGAACCAGGGCGCCGCGCCCGGCGCCCAATGCGCTGCGCACGGCAAATTCTGTCTGGCGTTCGACCGAGCGCGCCAGCAGCAGGTTGGCCACGTTCACGCACGCGATGAGCAGCACCAGAAACGCCGCGCCCATGAACAGGTACAACCGGCGCTCGTAGTACTGCGCCGGCCCCGTGATCGGGCTCAGCCAGCCGATGTAGCCGTGGTGGTCACGCGGCTCTTGCGGCTGCAACCCGGCAATGATGCCGTTCAGCTCCGCTTTCGCCTGCTCGCGCGTAACGCCGGGAGCAAGGCGCCCAACTACGTCAAGAAGAAACCGGTCAGGATTCTGGAAATCCGCACCGTCGCTTGAGAGCGGAACGAAAACCTCAGCGTCCCAGAAATGAAATCCCTGGCGAAGCACACCAATCACCGTGCGCTGCCGGCCATCGAGCCTAATCGTGGTGCCCAGCACCTTCGGATCGCCTGCAAAATACTTGCGCCATGCCTCATAGGTCAGAACCACGACCCCGGCTCTGGCCGATTGCTCTTCCTCCGCCGTAAACACCCGCCCAAGTTGTGTCCGCGCGCCAAGGATCGAAAACAGGCTTGCCATCACCGCGGGGGTCGAGACCACTTGCGGGCCCGACGGCGCCAGCAGGGTTCCGTTCGACGACCAGTCATAGGCTGCCAGCTCTGAATAGCTGCGGCTCTGCTCCTTCAGGGCCAGGTAGTCGCGCCCGGAGAAATCTCGAAGGTAGCTCGGCTCTTTGGCCTCAGCTTCGCCCAACGAGACGATGCGGTCGACGCTCGGATACGGCATCCAGTTCCACTGCACCGCCTCAAACAGGGTGAAGCTAGCTACCGTGGCGCCGATGCCGAGCGCCAGCGTCACCACCGCCACCGCGGCGAACCCCGGTGACTTCACCGTCATGCGAAGCGCATAACGAAGGTCGCGCAGGAAGCTGCCCATTCGCACCTCCTCCGAGGAAAGAGGGCCCGACAACCAGGAGCAGCTATCGTACCGCGCCCCGAACCCCCCAACTGCCTGAGCAGCAACGGCATACACGCGGCCTGACGGCCATGCAGTGTCCGGTTTCGCAATGCACTGCTCGCGCCCGAACACCTCTTTGCCGTCAGACACGGGCCATGCGCGGCGCGAATGCTGGTCGCTCCCCTGTTACATTAGTCTTTCGAACCGGAGCCATCGCATGCAGCGCATCGCCCGCAACGTCGCTGAAATCATCAGGCACGAACTGGGGGCATGATGCGCTGGCGGGGCTGGCGCGCCGGGCTGTTCTGGATCGTCTCTCGCACCGCCACTTGTGCCTACCGCGCATTTCCCTTTCGCGGCTATCTTCCCGGCGCTATCGCCATCATCCCCCGCGGGCGGCAATTTGTGGTCATCGACCGCAGCGATGGGTTCGGCCTCGCGTTTCCCGGAGGCGTGGGCCGTCGCGGTGAAGATCCGGCGCGCACCGTGCTGCGCGAAGTGAGGGAAGAAACCGGCCTCGAAATC
>JAJPJZ010000005.1 GCA_021323935.1 Terriglobia bacterium
AGCATCGAAAGCTTTTATCCCGGCACTCAGCGCTGGTACACCATCCACGCTTACCCCTCGCCTGAATCGCTGACCATCTTCGCCGAAGACGTCACCGCCATCCGCCGCTCGCGCGACGCTCTCATCCGCAGCGAAAAGCTCGTTGCCGTCGGGCGCATGGCCGCTACCGTGGCCCACGAGATCAACAATCCCCTCGAGGCCGTCACCAACCTCATCTGGCTGGCGCGCAACGATCCCTCCATGAGCCCGCGAGCCCGCAAGAATCTCTTGCTCGCCGATGAAGAGCTCAAGCGCGTCGCCCACATCACCAAAAAGACGCTGGGCTTCTATCACGACCCCGTCGGCGCTACCGCCGTCGCGCTTTCCCCGCTGGTTGAAAGCGTCATCGGCCTCTACACCTCGCGCCTGCAAAGCAAGAACATCACCGTCGATAAGAAAATCGCCGACTGTGCCGTGTGGGGCTTCACCGGCGAACTGCGCCAGCTCATCTCCAACCTCATCTCTAACGCCCTCGATGCCCTGCCTCCGGGCGGCAGGCTCTCGCTGCGCGTCGCGCCCTATTCCGCCCCCGGTGCCGGCGGCCCTGGCGTTCGCATCACCATCGCCGATAACGGCTCCGGCATCGAGCCCAGCCACATGGAGCAGATCTTCGAGCCCTTCTTCAGCACCAAGCCGGCAACCGGAACCGGCCTCGGCCTCTGGGTCTCGCGCCAGATTGCCGAAAAGCACGGCGGCCACCTGCGTTTCCGCAGCAGCACCCGCGCTCACCGCCATTACACCGCCGCCGTCATCACTCTGCCCGCCTGCAACCAGGCCGAGCACCAGGTCGCCGCCACCGGTTAGCCGCTCCCGTCCCTGCTATCATCAAAGATCAACGCCCATGCCTGAAGCCACCGAGACCCGCCGCGAAATCCAGGTTGAAATTCCCGCTGAAGTCGTCGCGCGCCAGACCGAAACCATCCTTGAGAAATATCAAAAGCTCGCCCGCATCCCCGGCTTCCGCCGCGGCCGCGTGCCGCAATCGATCCTGCGCCAGCGCTTCGCCGAAGAAATCAAGTCTGAAGTCGTTGAAGCTCTGGTGCCGCGCTATTTCCGCCAGGAAGCCGAAAAGCAGGGCCTGCAGCCGGTTTCTCAGCCCCGCGTCACTGACCTGAACGTCAACGAAGGCGAGCCCTTGCGCTTCAAGGCTGAGTTTGAAGTGCTGCCGCCCATCGAGCTCGCCGACTACCAGGGCCTTCGCCTTCAGCCCCCCGATACCAGCGTCAGCGATGATGAAGTCACGGCTTCGCTCGAGCGTTTGCGCGAGCAGCAGGCCACCTATTCCGGCGTTGACGAAGCGCGCCCCCTGCAGGATGGAGATTTCGCCCAGGTCACCCTCGATGGCACCCCTTCCGGCGCCGCCGTTTCTCCGCCGGCCGCCGCTCCGGGCAGCGACAAAGACGCCGGCAATCGCCCCGTTCACATGGACGAAGTCATGGTCGAAATCGGCGGCAAGAACACCGTCAACGAATTTTCTGAGCACCTGCGCGGCGCCCGCCCCGGTGACGAGCGCAGCTTCGACGTGCGCTATCCCGATGATTTCGCCGATGAGCGCCTCGCCGGCAAGACCTTTCACTACTCGCTCAAGGTCCTGGGCATCAAGCGCAAGAACGTTCCTGAACTGAATGACGAGCTCGCCCGCGAAGTCTCGCCCGATTTCAAAACCCTCGATGATCTTCGCCGCCGCGTTCGCGAGAGCATCGAACAGGAAAAGCGCCACCAGGCCGAGCATCGCGGCAAGGAGCAGATCCTCGACCAGCTCGTCAGCCAGAACCATTTCCCCGTCCCTGAAGCCATGATCGATCGCCAGGTGGATACGCGCCTCGAGCGCGGCTTGCGCGCCCTCGCCGCCCAGGGCATGAAGGCTGAAGACATGCGCAAGATGGATTTCTCGCGCCTGCGCGCCGGCCAGCGCGACACCGCCGTGCGCGAAGTCAAGTCGTCACTGCTGCTCGATCGCATCGCTGAACGCGAGAACGTCACCGTCTCTGACGATGAAGTCAATCGCGAACTCGAAGCCGTTGCCCTGCAGGCCCGCCAGCCCGTCGAATCCGTCCGCGCCCGCATCGAGAAAGATAGCGGCGGCCTCGAGCGCGTCCGCGCCCGCCTCCGTAACGAAAAAACCCTCGACCTGCTCTACCGCCGCGCCACCCAGCCCTGAACTCGCCTTCCTGCCCTTACCTCCACCCCGCGCCGCCCTCGCCCCCGCCTCGCTCGCGCTCGGCTCATCCCCCGCCTCGCTCGCGCTCGGCGCATCCCCCGCCTCGCTCGCGCTCGGCTCATCGCCCGCCTCGCTCGCGCTCGGCGCATCCCCCGCCTCGCTCGCGCTCGGCTCATCCCCCGCCTCGCTCGCGCTCGGCTCATCCCCCGCCTCGCTCGCGCTCGGCTCATCCCCCGCCTCGCTCGCGCTCGGCTCATCCCTCTCGCTCGCGCTCGGCTCATCGCCCGCCTCGCTCGCGCTCGGCGCGCAGCGCGCCTCGCGGCCCTGGAGCCGCCACGCGCTCGCCCAAAAATGCTTACAATGGTTCTTCGTTCATAACGGAGGAACGCAAGAATGGCACTGGTCCCCATGGTGGTTGAACAAACCTCCCGCGGCGAACGCGCCTACGATATTTTTTCGAGGCTGCTGAAGGACAACATCATTTTTATCGGCACGCCGATTGACGACACCATCGCGAACCTGGTGATTGCGCAAATGCTGTTCCTGGCGGCGGAAGATCCGGAACGGGACATCCAGCTCTACATCAACTCGCCGGGGGGCTCAATCACGGCGGGGATGGCGATTTACGACACGATGCAGTTTGTGAAGAACGACGTGCAGACGATCTGCATCGGGCAGGCGGCCTCGATGGCGGCGCTGCTGCTGACGGCGGGAGCGGCGAAGAAGCGCTTTGCGCTGCCCAACTCGCGCATCCTGATCCACCAGCCGCTGATCATGGGCGGCGGCATCAGCGGCCAGGCAACCGAGATTGACATTCATGCGCGCGAGATCCTGCGGCTGCGCGAGATCATGAACCAGATCATGGCCAAGCACACGGGCCAGGCGCTCACCCGGGTGGAAAAAGACGTGGAGCGTGACTTCATCATGAACGCGCAGCAGGCGCGGGAGTACGGGCTGGTGGATGAGATCATCACGCAGCCGGGAAAGATTGGGGCATGAGGCTGCGCGCCGGCAGGTCCGAAATGTGACTTTAGTTCGGGTAATCCCGGCACGGAGTTGCAACATCATGGATAATGGCAGCAACGGCGAAGCAAGTTCTGCCATAATGGCGGAAAGCGGCCCGGGCAGAGCAGGCGGGCAGCAGCAATTAAGTTCGGCCCGGCCAGCCCGGCACAGAGCACGTTCAGAGTTCTTCCCCCAGGAGACTTAGGAGCGGGTTATCGTGAGATCAAGGTCCGGAACGGAAGAAGTTTTGAAGTGTTCGTTCTGCCATAAATCGCAGGACGCAGTCGCCAAGCTGATCTCTTCTCCAAGCGACTATCCGCGCGCTTACATATGTGACGAGTGCGTGGCCGTCTGCAACTCTATTCTTGAGGACGACCGCTCGGAATCGCATGCTGCGGCCGCTCCCAACCACCTGCCGAAGCCGCAAGAGGTCAAGACGTTTCTTGACGAATACGTGATCGGGCAGGAGCAGACGAAGAAGAAGCTCTCAGTCGCGGTTTACAACCACTACAAGCGAATCCACATGAACCGGCAGCGCGGCTCGGAAGTTGAGCTGGCGAAATCGAACATCATGCTGATCGGGCCGACGGGGACGGGCAAGACGCTGCTGGCGCAGACGCTGGCGCGCATGCTCGACGTGCCGTTCGCCATTGTGGACGCGACCACGCTGACGGAAGCCGGCTACGTGGGCGAGGACGTGGAGAACATCATCCTGAAGCTGCTGCAGGCGGCCGACGGCGATGTGGGCCGGGCGCAGACCGGCATCATTTATATCGACGAAGTGGACAAGATCGGGCGCAAGGACGAGAACCCCTCGATTACGCGCGACGTGAGCGGTGAAGGCGTGCAGCAGGTGCTGCTGAAGATCCTGGAAGGCACGGTGGCGAATGTGCCGCCGCAGGGCGGGCGCAAGCATCCGCACCAGGAGTTCACGCCGGTCGATACCACGAACATCCTGTTTGTTTGCGGGGGCGCGTTTGTAGGCCTGGAACGGATCATCGGGCGGCGCGTGGGCAAGAAAGCGATGGGCTTCCGCGCGGAAGAGCAGGCCAAGCCGGGGCAGCCGGCGGCGGCGCCGGGAGCGGTTCAGCGCGACACGGAAATGCTGAAGCAGGTGCAGCCGCAGGACCTGATCAAGTTCGGGCTGATCCCTGAATTTGTGGGCCGGCTTCCGGTGGTGGGCGTGCTTGACGACCTGGACGAGAAGGCGCTGGTTGAGATTCTTACGCGGCCGCGCAATGCCATTACCAAGCAATACATGCGGCTGTTCGAGTTTGAGAATGTCCGCCTGAAGTTTACCGACGATTCGCTGCACGCGATTGCGCGCGAAGCGCTGGCGCGCAAAGTGGGCGCCCGCGGCCTGCGCATGATCCTGGAAGAGCTGATGCTCGACCTGATGTATCACCTGCCGTCGCAAAAGCGGGTGAAGGAATTCGAGGTCAGCAAAGACATGGTGGAAAAACGCGAAGTCTCGCTGACCATGGCGCAGATGGAGAAAGCGGGATAGGGTTCGACAACTATTTTGACAAAATGTCAGAGGAAGCGAGAACGCCCGCCGCCAGGCGGGCGTTTTACTTTAGTCGAGAAGCTTGCGGAACTCGTCCGCCTGCAGGCCGG